>NZ_JAPDCD010000014.1:0-105557 GCF_027705695.1 Aeromonas sp. QDB62
TGGGAGTCACATGGAAGATCAGATCCTGGAAAACGGGAAAGGTTCCGTTCAAGATGCCACTTGTGTATAAGAGTCAGGTCTGAAACAGCAGGCCGTCACCCTGATAGAGCGGATCAAAAAGCTCACCCCGGGCAAGTTCATGACCCTCTATATGTTTATCCGCGAGCTGGCCGGTCTCTTCTCGGTGCGGGTACAGGGTCATACCCAGTTTATTCGTCCGCTGGTCAACCCGATGACGCAGGCAGCCGCCAGCAAGGTGCACGGGAAATTAAGCGAAGAGGACGAGGAATATATCAAGGCGCGGGTTTCGGCCACCGAAAACTATGGCAACTTCTTTGCCCAAAATACCTTCGTCGCCTCCGCCGGGGTATTGCTGATTGTCGGCACTTTCGAGTCGCTGGGATATAACGTCTCCGCCGTCGATATTGCCAAGGCCTCCATGCCGATTGCCATCATTACCCTGTTTATGGTCGCCGCCTCCAATATGTGGTTTGACCGTCAGATGGCCAAGAAATATGCATCTGGCAACAGCAAGGGAGGTCAACAGTAATGGCTGCACTGATCCCCAATATGCTCGAATTCTTCTATGTGCTGATCGGCGTCATCCTGTTCAGCAGCGCCTGGCGCGTCCTGCGTGATGCCAACCACCCGGCTCGAGTCGGCACCGCCCTGTTCTGGACCATCCTCGGGGTGCTGTTCGCCTTCGGCAGCTATATCCCCAACATGATCAACGGGATGCTGATCCTCGCCATGGGTGTCATCACCCTGCTCAAGCAGGTGAAGATCGGCAAGCTGGAGCAGGCGAGCGAGGAGGAGTCCCAGCGCCACGCCAACCGCATTGGCAACCGGATCTTCCTGCCCTGCGTGTTGCTGGCGCTGCTGGCGGTAGTGATCGCCCAGTTCACCCCTCTCGGCGGTCAAGTCGGTATCGGTCTGGCGGCGGTGATCGCCTTCGTCATCACGGTACTGCTGACCCGTGCCACCCCCTCCACCGTGGTGGGCGACTCGGACCGGATGATCCAGCAAGTGGGCATCACCGGCATCCTGCCCCAGTTGCTGGCCGCCCTCGGGGTGATCTTCAACACGTCCGGCGTCGGCGATGTCATCTCCCACGGGATCTCCACCGTGGTGCCGATGGGCAGCCCCTTCGTCGGGGTGGTGGCCTACTGCCTCGGCATGATGGTCTTCACCATGATCATGGGCAACGCCTACGCCGCCTTCACCGTCATCACTGCCGGGATCGGCATTCCCTTCGTGGTCACGCAAGGGGGTGATCCGGTGATCGCCGGTGCGCTGGCGATGACCGCCGGTTTCTGCGGCACCCTGATGACCCCTATGGCCGCCAACTTCAATGCCCTGCCCGCCGCCCTGCTGGAGATGAAGGATCTCAACAAGGTGATCAAGGTGCAGGTGCCGATGGCGCTGACGCTGGTGCTGATCCATATCGCCCTCATGTACTACTGGGCATTTTGAGAATTCGGGAGACCATGATGAAAGTTCTGATTACCGGTTTTGACCCCTTTGGCGGCGAGCCCATCAACCCGGCGTGGGAGGCGGTTAAACGCCTACCCGACACCATTCTGGATGCCACCGTGATCAAGGCGCAGATCCCCACCGTATTCGGCAAGTCGGCTACCCTGCTGGCGACGCTGATGCACCAGCACCAGCCGGATGTGGTGATCAACGTCGGTCAGGCGGGCGGTCGCTTCGCCATTACCCCGGAGCGGGTCGCCATCAACCTCGATGACGCCCGCATCCCCGACAACGAGCAGCAGCAGCCCATCGATGAAGTGATTCAGGCCGATGGCGCACCGGCCTACTTCTCCCGCCTGCCCATCAAGGGGATGGTGCAGCGCATCAAGGAGAACGGTATTCCGGCTGCGGTCTCCAACTCCGCGGGCACCTTCGTCTGCAACCACATCATGTATCAGCTGCACTACCTGATCGAAAAAGAGTTCCCGGCGGTGCGCGGCGGCTTTATCCACGTTCCCTACATCACCGAGCAGGTAGCGGACAAGGTGAACCAGCCCTGCCTCGCCATGAGCGACATCACCCGTGCGCTGGCGCTGGCCATCGAGGCAGTGGTACTGCAGCAGGATGGCGACCTCAAGGTCGTGGGCGGCGAGATCTCATGAGCCTCGGCCAGCCACGCCCGCTGTTCGTCTACGGCAGTCTGATGGACGGGTTGTTCAACTACCGCCGCTATCTGGCCGCTCATGTAAGCCAACCGCCACGGCGCGCCCGGGTGCGCGGCGCCCTCTATCACCTGCAGCACAAGGGCTATCCGGCCCTGCTACAGGGGGATGACTGGGTCTATGGCGAACTGTTTGTGCTGGACGACTTCCCCAACGCCATCGCGGCGCTGGACGAGATGGAGAATTTCCACGGCGAGGATGATCCCCAGAGCGAATATCTGCGCCAGCTGGTCGAGGTGGAGATCTTCGACCCGGCGCAGGGGTGCTATGTCGGCCAACAGCTGGCCTACCACTACCGCTACGTGGTGCAGCACGACCCCAGGTGGCAGCAGGGCAAGCACTACCTGCCCGACGGCAACTGGCGCGCCTTCCATCTGGCGCAGCTGGAGAGCGCCGCCTGACGGTCAGCGACAATAACAAAGGGCAGCCCGCGGGCTGCCCTTTCTGTTGCTGGAGTGGCGGGATGATCAGAGCCGGAAGCGGCCGATCTCCTGCTCCAGCCGCTCGGTCAGCGACTTGAGCTCGGCCGCCTGCGCCGCCTCGTTGCCCGCCTGCTCGGCCAGCTCTTGCGACACGTGACGGATATTCTCGGTATTACGGCTGATCTCGCCGGTCACCGAGGTCTGCTCCTCGGCCGCCGCCGCAATCTGGGTCGCCATGTCGCTGATAGAGCCGATCGCCTCGTTGATCCGGCCAAGGCTCAGGTTGGCGGCTTCCGCATCCTCCACGCTGGTGCCCGCCAGCTGACGGCTGGTCTCCATGCCACCCACCGCGCGACGGGTGGTCTGCTGCAGGGTTTCGATCATCTGCTGGATCTCGTCGGTGGAGTCGTGGGTACGGCGCGACAACACCCGCACCTCGTCCGCGACTACCGCAAAACCGCGGCCCTGCTCACCGGCCCGGGCCGCCTCGATGGCGGCGTTGAGCGCCAGCAGGTTGGTCTGCTCGGCGATACCGCTGATGGTGGCCAGGATGCCGCTGATCTTCTGGGCATGGCTGTCGAGCTCGTTGATGATCTGGCTGGCATCGGCCACTTCGTCCGCCAGACCGGTAATGCTGCGCTGACTCTGGCCAACCTGGGATTGACCGGCGACCGCCAGTGCAACCGCATCGGTGGCGGTGGTGGCAGCAAACTCGGCGTTGCCGGCGATCTCCTGGGTGGCGGAGGCCATCTCGGTCACCGCAGTCGCCACCATCACGATCTCGTCCTGCTGTTGACGCACCCGCTGACTGCGGGCCTGCGCCCCGGCCGCCTGGGTGCGGGACTGGGCCGCCAGCTCGACGGTCACATCCCGCAACCGGCTAACGATGCCATGCAGCCGCGCCACGAACTGGTTGAAGTTCTGGGCCAGCTGACCCACCTCATCCTTGCTGTGGGTGTTGATGTGAACGGTGAGATCCCCCTCACCGTGGGCGATGTCGTGCAGGGCGTGAGCCACCCGACCGAGATCGGCGAACAGGTATTTGAAGGTGGCAGTGAGCAGGGCGCTGAACACCAGCATCAGCACCAGCGTCAGCCCCACCAGCTCCCACAGCAGGCTGCTGAGCGGCGCTTCCAGCACATCGCGATACATCACCATGGCCAGCAGCCAGTCGGTGCCCGCTACCGGTTGTACCGCCAGCAGCACGTCGCGCCCGTCGAGGGTGGCGGCGTGCAGCTCGCTGTTTTCGCGGCCCCACTGCTGGAAGGTGGCGGCAGAGAGTCCCGGCGCCAGCTCGGCGATGGGCTTGAGCGCCAGATCCTTCTGCGGATGGCCGACGATGAGGCCACTGCTGTCGAGCAGCATGGCGTAACCCTCACCCTGCACCTTCATCGCCAGCACTTCGTCGATCAGCTTGTCGAGCGCCAGGTTGGCCCCCACTGCACCGACCAGCTCGCCCTGATGGCGCACCGGCTCGGAGAGGGTGACCACCAGCTTCTGCATGGTGACGCTGACATAGGGAGCAGTGACGATCAGCTGCCCCGCTTTCACCGCATCCTGATACCAGGGGCGCTCGCGCGGGTCATAGTTGCCGGTGTTGAGGGAAGGGTCCTGCCGGGTCATGACCCCCTGCGCGGAACCAAAATAGGTGAGGCCGAACCCACCGGAGGTGTAGGCCTGCTTCAGGTGCGGCACCAGCTCGGCCTGCGGGTTGTCGCTGATCAGGTTGACCAGCGCATGGACGGTATTCTTGCGATCCGCCATCCATTCGCCGATCGCGACCGAGTAGGCGTGACCATAGTTGACCGCCTCGCTCTGGATGGCGCTCATGGTGCGGGATTTGAGGGTGTGAAAGGCAACGATGCCGAGCAGTGATGCCATCAGCAGCACCACGCCAAGACTGGTGGCCAGCAGCTTGCCGCGCAGAGAGAGGGTCATGACGACGAATCCTTGTTGTTGTGTCAGGCAGGGAAAACCCTGATGTATCAAAGGCTATCGGCCGCAACATGAACAGACTTTAGTGAATCTGTATATTTTTACATCCATCAACAACAGGGATAGCTATCAGAAGTTGGTTGCTCGCTATTCCATGCTACCGAGCGGCAGAACAATCAGGAGGAGAAACAGAGGAGCGGGAGGAACAGAGGGCGAACGCCGGAAATGCGAAAGGCCAGCTCAATGAGCTGGCCTTTCTGAAAATGGCAGGGGCGGCAGGACTCGAACCCGCAACCATCGGTTTTGGAGACCGCTGTTCTACCAATTGGAACTACGCCCCTGCAACAAACGAGGCGTAGTATACAAAGTGGAGATCAAAGGTAAAGGCTTTTTTTACGCTTTTGATGCGATTGCACAAATCCCGAACAAGTCGCGGTCGTTTGTGCAGCAAAGCGGGATAACTTGCTGTATTTGCAGCCCTGCCGGGGTAGGAATGGGACATAAATGGGGGTAGGGTGAAATCAGGTACCGGGAGGCCACTTATGCTCAATTACCGATTGCTCCAACAACTGGCGCCCCTCAACTTCAGGGATGAACGCAAGACAGAGTCCCTGCCCGCCTATCTTGAACGGGTCGCGCCGCTGGTGCCCTTTATTCCTGAAAATGTGCTCTCCCAGTGGATTTACCGTCATTGGCGCGGTTTTGAGTCCAACTGGAGCTTTATCGATCTCGCCAGCCATCAGTTCACCTGTGAAAGCTGGCCCACCGCGCAACTGGTGGATCAGGTGGACTCCCGCCATATGGAGGTGATCGAGCGCTGGGGCGAGATGCTGCGCAGCAATCGCTATGTGCGTCGTTCCTGGCTCGGCGAGAAGATGCTGAGCGAAGGCACCTGGCCGGAACCTGTCATCGTGCTGGCGCCCGCCGAGGGGTGCAGTTACCCGAACGGGCAACCGTTGCCGCAACCCTACTGCCTGCTGGAAGGGCACCACAGACTCGGTTATTTGCGTGCCATGGCCCACGATGGGGAATCGCTGCAAGAGACGCACAGGGTGTGGATTTGTCGTCCTGTTCCCGCCACTTAAACGTTTTTCATGCTGAAATTGGCATCGGAAATAAAATTTTGACAATTAAAAAAGCGGCCCTATAATCTGTCCGGTTTTGAAAAAGGTCGGGACGAAACGATGCAGTTTTTGATTCAGAAAACAGCCTTGCAGACGGGTGGTGCGCACCAGAGCGGCCCCGTTGTTTTCGGTTCCCACCCCAATGATCCCCAGTTATTTTTAAAAAAAGCCCCTGTTTCAGGGGCTTTTTTTTGTGCCCGAAAAACCTCCAATGATGTCAAAGGGAATGCAGACGATGACCAATCCACTCTATAAGAAACATGTCATCTCCATTTCGGACCTGACCCGGTCAGAAATGGAACTGGTAGTCTCAACCGCACAACGGTTGAAGGCTGAACCTGACACCAGCCTGTTGAAAGACAAGCTGGTTGCCAGCTGCTTCTTCGAAGCCTCCACCCGCACCCGCCTCTCGTTCGAGACCGCGGTACAGCGCCTCGGCGGCAACATCATCGGCTTCGCCGACGGTGGCAACACCAGCGCCAAGAAGGGCGAGACGCTGGCTGACTCCATCAAGATCATCGGCTCCTACTCGGATGCGGTGGTGATGCGCCACCCGAAAGAGGGCGCGGCCCGTCTGGCTGCCGAGTTCTCCCGCGTGCCGGTCATCAACGGCGGCGACGGCTCCAACCAGCATCCGAGCCAGACCCTGCTCGACCTGTTCACCATCCATGAGACCCAGGGTCGTCTGGACAACCTCAACGTCGCCTTCGTCGGTGACCTGAAATATGGCCGCACCGTGCATTCGCTGGCCCAAGCCCTCAGCCTGTTCAACTGCCGCTTCTTCTTCATCTCCCCGGAAGCGCTGGCGATGCCGGACTACATCTGCGAAGAGCTGGAAGAGAAAGGCATCCCGTTCAGCGTCCACCAGACCATGGAAGAGGTGATGCCTGAGCTGGACATCCTCTACATGACCCGTGTCCAGAAAGAGCGCTTCGACGAGACCGAATACAAGCACATGGCTGCCAAGTTCGTGCTGGAGCTGGCGACCCTGGAAGGGGCCAAGCCCACCATGAAGATCCTGCATCCCCTGCCCCGCGTCGACGAAATCGATGTCGCGGTCGACAAGACCCCCCACGCTTGCTACTTCCAGCAGGCGGAGAACGGGGTCTATGCACGCCAGGCGCTGCTGGCACTGGTACTGAACGAAACTGTCTGAGCTTAGGGGAATATCATGTCTGACAAGAACCAACTGCAAGTCGAAGCCATCCGTCACGGCTCCGTCATCGATCACATCCCCGCTGGCCAGGGCATCAAGATCCTCAAGCTGTTCCAGCTGGTTGAAACCCAGGAGCGGATCACCGTCGGCTTCAACCTGAAATCCGGCGCGCTGGGCAAAAAGGATCTCATCAAGATTGAGAACACCCGCCTGACCGAACAGCAGGCCAACCAGCTGGCGCTGTTCGCCCCGAAAGCGACCGTCAACATCATCGAAGACTTCAATGTGGTGAAGAAGCACCAGCTGGAGCTGCCGGAGTTCATCGCCGGGGTGTTCCACTGCCCCAACTCCAACTGCATCTCCCACAACGAGCCGGTGGACAGCTACTTCCGGGTGCGCGAAGTGAAAGGCGTGGTACGGATGAAGTGCAAATATTGCGAGAAGTCCTTCACTCAGGACATCGTCAGCGAGCGTGACTAATATCTGATTGGGCCCTGCGGGGCCCATTTTTGAACCCTGTCACATCACCGAATTTCCAGTCAGCTATAATTTGCCATCCCAAGATGGTAATGCCCGTTCATTTCCTGCATATAGATGGATTATCAGTGTTTTTGCCTGATAACTGACAGCTATGGCAGATATCGCGCGTTTACCTCCGGTCATCGTCAAAGGAATTCGCCGTGGTCAAAACCCTCAGTCGTCCCGTTGCCCAAGAGCCCGATCTGGCCCAGCTGGATGCCTGTCGCCAGATCATCGGTCAGCACTGCTACAGCACCCAGGAAGAGATCCGCCGCGAGCTGTCAGAGCGCGGCTTTGCCGATATCAGCCAGTCCACCATTTCCCGCCTGCTGCGCCGCCTCGGCGTAGCCAAGGCGCAGAATGCCAACGGCAAGAAGGTCTACACCCTGGTAGACGATCAGCTGGAACCCGCTGGCAGCACCCGCTCGATCCACGACATGGTACGCGAAGTGGTACACAACCAGCAGATGGTGCTGATCCACACCACCCCGGGGGCCGCTACCGTGGTGGCCCGCCTGCTGGATCGCAACGCCAATCCGGAGATCATGGGCGCCGTCGCGGGCAATGACGTGGTGCTGGTCGCGCCGCGCCATATCAGCCGCACCCGTCAGGCCCACGCTGCCGTGGTGCGCACGCTGGCGCAGGCCCGCTAAGCTCTCTCCCCCAAATGCATTGAGGCGACCTGCGGGTCGCCTTTTTGTTGCCTGCTATTTTGTGCCCATCACTTCTTGTGCCCATAAAAAACGGGAGCCTGCAGGCTCCCGTTTCATCTTGCTTGTCATCCCTCAGGAGAGCACGGCGCCCAGGCTCAGGCAGACCACGATCAGCACGGTCAGGATACCGAGCAGCGGGGCCACCCACTTCAGCCAGCGCACATAAGGCACCTTGGCGATGGCCAGACCACCCATGACTACGGCGGAGGTCGGGGTCACCAGGTTCACCAGACCGGAGGCAGACTGGTAAGCAGTCACCACCAGATCGCGACCCACGTTGGCGAAGTCAGCCAGCGGCGCCATGATCGGCATGGTCAGTACGGCCAGACCGGAGGAGGACGGCACCAGGAAGGAGAGCACCACTTCCAGCACGAACATCACGTTGATAAAGACGATGGTGGAGAGGCCGGTCACGATCCCTTCTGCACTGTGCAAAATGGTGTGAGTGATCATGCCGTTATCCATCACTACCACGATACCGCGGGCGATACCGATGATCAGCGCCACACCCAGCAGGTCGCGGGCACCGTCGATAAAGTTGGAGGTCAGCTCCTCCTCGCTCATGCGGGAGATGATACCAACGATGATGGCGGCAGCCAGAAACACGCCGGAGATCTGCGCCATCCACCAGCCCAGCACGGCCACACCGTAGATCATCACGGCAAAGGCGGCGACGAAGATACCCAGCACGATTTTACGGGTCAGGGTGAACTCCAGCATCTGGTCGCTCTTGTTGCCAAGGAAGTGGGCACGGTTCTCTTCCCACTTGTCAGCCACCAGAGATTTGCTCGGATCGCTGCGCACCATCTTGGCGTAACGCATGACGTAGGCAACGCAGAGCAGCCAACCGGCGACCAGCATGGCGACGCGCAGCCAGATACCGTCGGTGAAGGAGATACCGGCGGCGTTGGCCGCGATAACGGTCGCAAACGGGTTGATGGTGGAACCGAGAGTACCGATACCGGCGCCCAGCAATACAGTTGCCGCCGCTACCACAGGGTCAAAGCGGGCAGCCATCATCACCGGCACCAGCAGGGTGTAGAACGGCAGCGACTCTTCGGCCATGCCGTAGATGGTGCCGCCTGCGGCGAACAGCGCCATCAGGATCGGGATCATCCACTCTTCCCGGCCGCGCAGGCGGTCGGTCACACGTTCAATACCGGCATCAATGGCACCGGTCTTGGTCACAATGCCAAGAAAACCACCGATGATCAGGATAAAGAGGGAGACGTCGATGGCGCCTGCCTGATAGGTGTCGTGGTTGTAGAGGCCATCGATAGGTGCCAGCAGCACATCGACGATCCCCTGAGGATTCCCCTCCACCAGTTTGTAGGTACCCGCCACCGGCACTTCTTTGCCGAGGGCTTCGTTCATGGTCATTTCATATTTGCCGGCCGGCACTATCCAGCTCAGGGCGGCCACCAGGGCGATCAGCACAAACAGTATCGTGTAGGCTGACGGGAACTTGAATTTGGTCATGGTCCAGCTTCCTTCTGTGGGTGTGGTATCCATGCAGGCTGCGGGTCGTAGGGTTAGAGGTATTATGCCGCTGTCACATGGTCGAAAAGCCGGGGGTCGCCCCCCGGCACCACTACTGCGACCTTAGTCGCCCAGCGTAGCAACCATCACTGCCTTGATGGTGTGCATCCGGTTTTCGGCCTCGTCGAACACGATGCTGTGCTCGGATTCGAACACGTCCTCGGTCACTTCCAGGCCTTTCATGCCATATTTGTCAGCCACTTCCTTGCCCATGGTGGTCTCGTCGTTGTGGAACGCTGGCAGGCAGTGCATGAACTTCACATCAGGATTCTTGGTGGCGTTGATGACATCCATGTTGACCTGATACGGGGTCATCAGTTTGACGCGCTGATCCCAGGCTTCTTTCGCTTCACCCATGGATACCCAGACGTCGGTGTAGAGGAAGTCGGTGCCCAGCACACCCTCTTTCACATCTTCGGTCAGGGTGATGCGCGCGCCGGTCTCTTCGGCGATCAGGCGGCACTTGGCAACCAGCTCCTCTTTCGGCCAGAACGCTTTCGGTGCAACCAGACGAATGTCCATGCCCATTTTGGCGGCGCCGACCATCAGGGAGTTACCCATGTTGTTGCGGGCATCACCCAGGTAGGCGAACTTGATTTGATCCAGACGCTTGCCCTTGCCGTGCTCCAGCATGGTCATGAAGTCGGCCAGGATCTGGGTCGGGTGGAATTCGTTGGTCAGGCCGTTCCAGACCGGAACACCGGCATAGGCGCCAAGCTCTTCCACGATCTCCTGACCGTAGCCACGGTATTCGATACCGTCATACATGCGGCCCAGTACACGGGCGGTGTCCTTCATGGACTCCTTGTGACCGATTTGGGAACCGCTCGGGCCAAGGTAGGAGACTTGCGCACCCTGGTCGAAGGCCGCGACTTCAAACGCACAGCGGGTACGGGTAGAGGTCTTCTCGAAGATCAGGGCAATGTTTTTGCCGGTCAGGTGTTTGCGCTCGTAGCCACCGTATTTGGCTTTTTTCAGGTCGATGGCCAGGTCAATCATGTATTGGATTTCGCGCGGGGTGAAGTCCAGCAGTTTCAGGAAGTTACGGTTACGCAGATTAAAAGCCATGATGAGTTCTCTCTATATTTGTTTCAGACCAATTCGGGCAGTAGTGTTGACTACGCATTCTCAGTACAAATTTCGGTAATTACGCATTCACGGTGCGGGTGGCGACGATATTGGTGCCGGCTTCACCCTTGAGGATGGCAAGACCATCTTCCAGCGAGCCGATCCCGACCATGCCGCCGGTCGCTTTGACAAATTCACAAGAGGCTTCGACTTTCGGTCCCATGGAGCCTGCATCGAACTTGACTCCGGCCAGCTCGTCCGGGCTGGTGACCCGCAGCGGGTGCTGGGTCGGCTTGCCCCAATCCAGATAGACGGCATCGGCGTCGGTCAGGATCAGCAGGGCGTCGGCCTTGATCTGCTTGGCCAGATAGGCGGCAGACATGTCTTTGTCGATCACCGCTTCGATACCGGTCAGGCTCTGGCCATCCCAGGTCACCGGAATGCCGCCACCACCGGTACAGATGATGAGGTGGCCCTGGGCAATCAGGGTTTCGATGGCGTCGCCTTCGACGATGCGCTGGGGCAGCGGGGACGGCACTACACGGCGGAAGAACTTGCCGTCAGCCTTGACCACCCAGTGCTTCTCTTCTGCCAGGGTGCGGGCTTCCGCTTCTTCATAGACGGGGCCGATAAATTTGGTCGGATTGGCAAACGCCGGATCCTTGGGATCAACCTGCACCTGAGTCAGCAGCGCAGTGACGTTGCGGCTCGGCATCAGGTTTTTCAGCTCCTGGATCAGCATATAGCCGATCATGCCTTGGGACTCGGCACCCAACACATCCAGCGGATAGGGGGATACCTTGGTGTAGGCGCTGTTTTGCAGAGCCAGCAGGCCGACTTGCGGGCCGTTGCCATGTACCAGCACCACGTTGTACTCCTGAGCGATCAGGGCGATGGTTTTGGCGGCAGTGGCGATGTTCTTGCGCTGGATATCCGCTTCCAGTGGCTCACCACGACGGAGCAGTGCATTGCCACCCAGAGCGACGACGACAGTTGGTTTTTTCATAGTGGTTAATCTCGATTTTGGGTCTGTGTGGCGCCAGCCTCTGCCGGCGCCACGCCGTCTCATCAGATGCTGTCGCGTTCCATCGGGCAGCTCATGCAGCGGGCGCCGCCGCGGCCACGGCCCAGTTCATCACCCGGAATGGAGAGAACTGTGATACCGGCCTTGTCATATTTCTCGTTGGTGTAGGTATTGCGCTCGTAACCCACCACCACGCCGGGACGTACGGTCAGCACGTTGTTGGCGTCGTTCCACTGCTCGCGTTCGGCTTCGAAGCTGTCACCGCCAGTGGTGATGATCTTCAGCTGATCCACGCCCAGCGCTTTCTCGATAGCGGTGACGAAGTAACCCTCTTCCTTGATGTTCATGCCGGTGGCGCCGCCCGGAGTCAGACTCCAGCACTGCACGTCCTTGCGGATCACTTCCGGATAAACGGAGAAGGTATCGACATCCATATGGGTCATGACGGTATCCAGGTGCATGCAGCTGCGGTGTTTCGGCAGTTCCATGGCGATGACCTGTTTGGCCTGACCGTGTTTGAACAGGCTGCGAGCCAGGTGCTCGACACCTTGCGGTGTGGTGCGCTCGGACATGCCGATCAGCACGGCGCCGCGGCCGATAACCAGTACGTCACCACCCTCGATGGTGGAGTTGTCGTAGTCACGCTCCTCGTCACCGAAGTACTTGATGAAGTCCTGACCGGCAAACATCGGGTGCCAGCGGTAGATAGCCTTCACGTGGTTGGTTTCGCGGCGACGAGCCTGTTTGGCCATCGGGTTGATGGAGACACCACCGTAAACCCAGCAGGAAGTGTCACGGGTGAAGAGGTGGTTGGGCAGCGGCTCGATGATGAAGTCGGTCGGTGCATGCATACCCACTACCATGTTGACGCCGTGATAAGGCATCTCGGAGTAGGTCAGGCCACCGGAAAGAATGCGGGCCAGTTCGCGGTGCGGCATGTCTGCCAGGAAGCAGCGCACGTCGTTGGCAAAAGAAGAACCGAGGCGGTAGTCGGAGACCTGATGTTGCAGCAGCCAGGTTTTGGCTTCCGGCACATCCAGAGTCTCGGCCAGCAGATTGGTCAGCAGGAAAACTTCGACATTCTGATCGCGCAGTACCTGAGCGAATTTGTCGTGCTCCTGACCGGCGCGTTCAACAGACAGGACGTCATCGAACAGCAGATCCTGGCAGTTGGAAGGAGTCAGACGCTTCAGACTGAGGTTGGGGCGGTGCAACATGACACGGCGCAATTGGCCAACTTCAGAACCTACATAAAATTTGCTCATGATTATATTCCGTCTAGCAGTGGTCCCTGCGAGTGATTGAATAGATTCCTTCTATTCATGCTCGTGGCTAAGGCGGGATATTCTTTATGTAGGGTACTCGGCTTATGTTCTATCCTGCCCTTGCCTTTCGATGCCGAGGTTAGACCTGCGAACCAATGCAAACTTAGACATTGATCACATTCACTCAGAACTGAATATATTCACCGCTCAATCTATGACCCCGGTAGCAAATTGCGTATTTCCCACACAGAGCGAACTGAATAGCCATGCACAACCACCCCACTATATTTCAGATTGATTCAGTTTTTATTCATGCAGGCTCACTAGCAAGATTAAATTCAAAAAACAAAACTCGTTAAAAATCATAATAATAAATGGTTTTAAAAATAAGTTTTGAATATTACTTCCTGTGTATTGAATACATCGGTGTGACAAGAGGAACTCGGGGGAAATAAATACTCAGATCGAGCACACTCACTGCATAAATCTTTTCTTGTCCCAGATCATGGCATTGATGCCAACCCCATCAGGCAAGGCCTCATCAGCCATCACCTCTTTATGCGGTTCAACTTAATATGCACAAAGTTCGCATCGAGGCTGGCAACCATCCTCGTCAGTCACCACAACGCCTTTTGATACTTTTTTCATTAATTGAATTTATTCGTCCCACCTTGCGCTGGCGCCAACCTCGACTTAACTCAGAAAGTGATCCAGATCACACTAAAATGGTACTACCAAGGAGTTGTTATGAAGATGAAACCCATGCTGTTGCTCGCGACTTTGCTGCTCTCTGCGCTCCCGACCTTCATTCAAGCTGAAGGAGCCCCTGCCATGCCCATGGTGGTATGCCATGTCGACCAGGCCCCCCAGATGCTGGTGCCTGACTATGTCTGCCGCTGGCATGGAGGCAGCGTTCATTACTAATCGACACAACGAGAGGAGCATCACTCCTCTCGCCTTGTGATGAGGCAGGCCCCTCCTATACTGAAATCAGCGGTTTTCTTATGGATAGGGGAACGTCATGATCTTGTTGGTCGGTGGAGAGAAGGGGGGGAGTGGCAAGAGCTGCCTGGCACAAAATCTGGCGGTCTACCTCAGATCCCAATTTCAGGGGGAGGTGTTACTGGTCGACTGCGACCCGCAGCGCACCACCTCTGACTGGATTCAGGAGCGCAATGACAACCCGGAGCTGCCACAAATCAACTGCGTTCAGCTCTATGGCAATATTCGCAACGACTTGCTCAGCCTGAAAAACCGCTACGACTACGTCATCGTCGATTGCGGCGGACAGGACAACCGGGCTCTGCGCTCCACCATGGCTGTCGCTACCCACGCCCTGATCCCCTTGCGCCCGAAACGCCGCGACCTCAAGACCCTGCCCCATATGGAAGATCTCATCACCACTTGCAAGATGGTCAATCCGACGCTCAATGCCGCTGTAGTGCTGACCCAGTGCCCCGCCCTGCCCAATCAGGTAAAACGCATTCTGGAGGCGAAAGAGGTCTGCGCCTCATTCGGTGTCGATGTGCTGAACGCCATCACCTATGGCCGTAACGTCTACGACGACAGCGAAGAGAAGGGGCTGTCGGTGATGGAGATCGAGCCGGATGGCAAATCCGCCGAAGAGATCCGGGCCATCGCCAAAGAGTTCCTGCAAGTGGGGGTGTGAGATGGGTCTGGCCGATCTGAAGAAAAAGCACCAGCTGCATCACCAGAAGAAGTTCACCGTCGACGAATTTATCGAAGATGCGGAGTTCTACGCCAAGGGCAAACCCAAGGTGGTCAGCCTTGAACTGAGCCTACATCGTGATGAAGCCCTGTCGGCGCTGGCCTTTATCGAGAGTGGCGAGCACCTGAGGCCCAGTTACAAGAAGGCCACCTTCTCCATGAGCACGGTGGCCATCGACGAACTTGGCAATCTGACCCAGCAAGATGGCATGAACAAATCCCTGTTGCTGCGCCTCTTTACCCACTACTTCTCTTCGCTCACCCCGGAAGAACGCCAGACCATCTATGAGCGACTCAACCAGCGCTCATAATTTCTCCATTCAGTCGCTCTTTTGGTGCCTCGCCAACCCATCCCGAATGACCATCATCAGACTGCAGAATCTGTTTCCAAAGTAACCAAAAAGCCGCGTAAGAGATCTGCCATTCCATATGTAAGCCAACAGCCGAAAAGATCCTCGAGATAATCGGAAGATAGGATCTTAAAATATGAAGGCAACACACTTAACATCATGTTTATAAATGAATAAGTCGAAACACACCGCTTTCGGAACAGCTTATGAAAAAAACGTTTTCCAATCTGACGTTGTAGCCGGTAAAAAAATCCTTATAGTTACTCATGCACAGACGCAATGAAGTCGGTCAGGAAGACTGGCTGCCAGGGTTGGGCAAATGGACTCACCACAGGATGTGGTAAAGGACACCTCCCAGGACGGAGAAAGTGCGACGGGACAGGATGACTCGTCAGGCCAAGATGGCTAAAGGACACCCCAAAGGATTGGGAAGGGGAAACCTAAAGGAAGAGGTAAACAGTCAGGGATTGCAGGGAGCAACTTCGTTCAAGGATATGAGCGATACGACTACCGGGGGCGACGCAAGTCGCCCCCATCTTTTTGTCTGCGTTTTACCGCCCGATTGCTTGCCCTATCGCGAGCCTTATTGCCAGAACCGTCCAGACCCGCGGCTTAAGCAAAAATAGATATGAAAGGGGCGCCACGATGGCGCCCCTTTCTGTTTTCTGATCGGCATACAAGCTTATATCACGCGAGAGAACTGCTGCTGACGCGCCTTGTTGCGTAGGTACACGTCGAAGCACATGCAGATATTGCGGATCAGCAGCTGCCCCGTGGAGGAGACCTCCAGGCCATCCTCAGTCATTCGCACCAGCCCATCGTTGATGAAGGTCTGCAGCAGCTTGATATCGTCGGCAAAATACTCTCTGAAATTGAGCCTGTGCGCCTGCTCGACAGCGGCAAAGTTCAGGCGAAAATCACAGATCAGCCGCTTGATCACCTCACGACGGATCAGATCATCCTGATTGAGCGAGCAGCCTTTCCACTGGGCATGACCCAGCTCTGCAACCTGTGCGTAATAGGCCTTGAGCTCTTTCTGATTCTGGGAATAGGCATCACCGATCATGCTGATGGAGGAGACCCCCAACCCCAGCAGATCGCAATCTCCCTGGGTGGTATAGCCCTGGAAGTTGCGGTGCAGTTTACCCTCGCGCTGCGCAACCGCCAGCTCGTCATCGGGTTTGGCAAAATGGTCCATGCCGATGAACTGGTAACCGCGACCGGTCAGGAAGGCTATAGTGTCCTGCAGCATGGCCAGTTTCTCCTGCGGAGCAGGCATATCCACCTCTTTCAACTTGCGCTGGGCGGCAAAGCGACTCGGCAGATGGGCATAGTTGAAGATGGAGAGGCGCGCCGGATCGGTCTTGAGCACCTCTTCCAGCGTATGGTGGAAGCTGGCACGATCCTGATGCGGCAGGCCATAGATAAGGTCGAGGTTAGTCGAGCGGAAGCCGAGTTCACGGGCCCGTTCCAACATGGCTTTAATAAAGTCGTTGTCCTGCTCGCGGTTGACCGCGACCTGCACATCCTTGTTGAAATCCTGCACCCCAAGGCTGATGCGGTTGAAGCCGACATCTCGCAGCACATCCAGCATGGTAATGGCAATCTCGCGCGGATCGACCTCGATGCTGAACTCTCCCTCCTCGGCAAAATGGAAGTGCTCACGCAGCATGGCCATCAGGCGGCGCGTTTGCGCTTCATCCAGATAGGTGGGTGTACCGCCACCCCAGTGAAGTTGGGTGACCAGACGATGTTTGAAGAGCGGGGCCTGCGCCTTGATCTCCTGCTCCAAATAGTCGAGGTACTCGTCAGCCTTGTGCTGATGGCGGGTAATGACCTTGTTGCAGCCGCAGTAATAGCAGAGCTTGTGACAGAAAGGGATATGCACGTAGAGCGACAGATTGCGCTCGGGATACTGGCCGGCAGCGCGGACAAAATCCGGATAACCGAAGCTCTCGTTGAACTCCAGCGCAGTGGGATAAGAGGTGTATCGCGGGCCACTGTAGTTATATTTTTCGATCAGGGCCTGATCCCACACAATCTGTTCTGCTTGCACGTTCGCTTCCTCTCTTGTTGTTATTGTTGGCTCACCGACCTAACTGAAAATCCTTCAGTTGGGCCACATCCTTGAGGATCTGAGCCTCCAGCTCGGCCTCGTAGCCGCTGCGTTCGAGATCCATCTTCATCACTTCATTGCGTTTAAGTGCGCGTCTGGCCTCATGAGTCGGCATATCTTTCACCTTCTCATACAGCCCGTACAGACCCGGGAACTCGGCAGCGAACGCCCGCCCACCCTTGATCTGCAATGCATCCAGCAGATTGGTCAGCCGAATGGCACCTTCGGAGTAATCGCACTGCCCCTCCTGCACTGCATGGGCAATGACCCGCACGCTCTCCAGAATTCGCTCATTGCGAGCAGTTATCGCCTGCCACTGCATCGCTTGCTGCCGTCTCAGTCTGGCCAGCAGCATGCCTGCATAGATTGCCAACCCTGACAAAATCAGGCCGCCCAACAGGGCGGCCAGCATCCATCCACTCATCACTTTTTCTTCGGCTCAGGCTTGGGTTCCGGCTTGAAATCGACCTGGTTGAAACGATCCCACAACTCCTCTTCGGAGGCCGGTTTTTGCTCGTCGAACTCGGCGTCATCGCCATCATCAAACGGCAGCTCGTCATCTTCATCATCGTCGTTATCGATGATGCCCAGCTCATCCATCAGCTCCTGATAACGGTCGACGCGCTGATCAACCCAAGCCTGCTCAGCAGCTTCCAGGGTTTCACCTGCATCAAGACGATCCAGCAGATCATTCAAGCGATCATCGTTTTCGATGGAGGCCAGCTCCTGCTCGGGCGTCATCACCAGCTGCTTCTCTTTCACTGCCTTGGGTGCTGCCGGCTTCTTCTGTTTGTCATCCACCACCAGTACCACCGGCTTGCGGGAACCGATACGCGGATCTTTGGACTGACTGTTGCCAGACTTGTTGTTCGATTGTTCAACTTGCTGACGAGAACCAGCCTTCAGGCCCTTGCGCTTGGCAGCCCGTTTACGCTCACGACCTTCCTGAGCACTGACATCAGATTCTTTGCGCTTGCCAGTAGGCTTGCGAGTGGGTTGTTTGGCAGACATGAATGGCTAACTCCGAAAAATAACTGGTTTGACCCGTACCCGGGATGATCTCACCCGGTGGGATACGATGCGAGGAACAGTAAGGCTGGAACAAGAGCAGGATCCGGCACCAATCCGGCCCAATCAGGCCACTGAACACCGCAGGATCGGTATCCTCTGGGCATGTTGCTGGTATTTTGACACAGAATGGCTAATCGGGTTAATGACCCAAAAGAAAAAAGGCAGCCGAAGCTGCCTTGATATGTTCATGCGGGCGCCATCCTGAATGGCAAAACAGTCTGTTTCGTCCTCTCCGTGACAACTTGTCGCCGCAGCATATCGTTGTGTGGTCATCCTGACCTTGTATTGGTCGTTCCTGAATGTGCGTGTGCCTGTTTGACCCGTCGCGACCGCATCCTGCCATCGTGCCGGGGAGTCTTGCATCCCGCAACCCCATCCCGCTCCGGAGATGGTCACCATCCTGATCCTTCAAATCCCTTGCCAGCTCATGCGAGCCCATGGCATCCCGCCACGCCAGCCATCCTCTGCTCACAACATCCTGCTGTGAAACCGCCACCCAATCCGTGGGTGAATCCATTGAGCCTACTGTATCAACTCTATAAAACGGCTCAATCCACCCAAAAGATTCTCAACATCTCGAAAAATATCAATATGCACATAATTAATTGATAAATAATGGATATTTAATATTTTATGCAATTTTATGAGCCTTGGCCTGCCTTGAGAATGGGAGATCTCTTACAGAACGGGGGGATTAAACCGAGAATTATCTGAAAACCATAAAAACAACGGGGAGCAAAGGCTCCCCGTTTCAACTCGAATCGACCGTATCTGACTATATCAGTGCAGACCCGCCACATATTTGGAGAGGGCTTCGATATCCTGATCAGTCAGTTTCTTGGCAACGTCCCGCATCATGCCATTCGGATCGTTGTCACGTGTCCCGGCACGGAATGCGGTGAGCTGAGCCTTGATATAGGCAGGATGCTGGCCGGACAGGCTTGGATACTTCGCCTGTTCGACACCCGAGCCACGGGGACCATGGCAAGCCGTACAGGCTGCCAGACCGCGACTCATGTCACCACCCATATAGAGTGCCTTGCCCGCTTCGACCACGTCGTCAGGGACAGCGATCGGGGTAACCTTCAGGCCGGAGAAGTAAGCCGCCAGGTCATCCATGTCCTGTTCCGACAAAGGTAACGCCATCGGCCCCATCACTGGCGCAACCCGGCCAATTTGACCAGAAGCGGCAGCCTTCAGTTCAACTAACTGCTTTTTGATATATGATGCGTGCTGACCAGCAATTTTGGGGTACATATCAACCAGGCTGTTTCCGTCCGGTCCATGACAAGCCGCACAAACGGCAGCCTTGGTCTGTCCCGCAGCGGCATCGCCCTTGGCTTGTGCCATCCCCGTTACGCCAACCATCAGAGCAAGAGTAATGACTAGGTTCTTCATGGCGTTCCAACTTTTCGTTATTAGGCTTCCAGATCCCATGCCGCTGAAGGCATGTTAAAATAAACGCGTTTAAGCGACGCTATTTTACACCATTTTACAAAAAAGTAACTCTATAACCCTCTATCTCCATGGGGAATTTACGTTGGATACACAAACTCTGAATTTCAATAAGGTGCATTTTGTGACCAGCGCACCCGACATCCGTCACCTGCCAAATGATGGGGGTGTCGAGATCGCGTTTGCCGGCCGTTCCAACGCCGGTAAGTCATCTGCATTGAACACCTTAACCAAACACAAGAACCTGGCGCGTACCAGTAAGACACCCGGTCGTACCCAGCTGATCAACCTGTTTGAGCTGGAACCGGGCAAGCGTCTGGTCGACTTGCCGGGTTATGGTTATGCGCAAGTTCCGCTGGAAATGAAGCTCAAGTGGCAAAAGTCACTGGCAGAGTATCTGCAGCGCCGTGAGTCATTGAAAGGTCTGGTGATCCTGATGGACATCCGCCACCCGCTCAAAGATACCGACATGAACATGCTGGAGTGGAGCTCACACCGTCAGTTGCCCGTCATGCTGCTGCTGACCAAGGCCGACAAACTGAGCCCGGGTCCGCGCAACAACCAGGTGATCAAGGTGCGCCAGGCCGTTGCCAACCTTGGTTCCCAGATCCAGGTTGAAGCCTTCTCCTCCCTCACCCATATCGGTGTGGAGAAGCTGGCGCAAACCCTGACCGAATGGTATGTCAGTGGTGACGATACCGACCTGCTGGACGCTGACGAACAGCAACCTGTCGAGGAGTAATCCACTCCTCGCTTTCCTTGCAATTGGCGGAGCACTCCTCCGCTGATTGAAAGGGTTTCAGATTGCCGCTTTCACCTGCCTCACGACTAATACCCCGCATTCGGCCCCCCAGTTATATCCATTATTGCTTACAGTTCATATAGATAGATCGTTAATTCATAGTGGGAATTAACTTAAGGATGCGTTGATAGCGTTTTCAAATCTGTTCTTTCAAAACGAACCAAAATTACAAAAAGAGACCAAAATGAAATTTAATTACAAGATCTAACCGAGAGGGATAAAAATGAGGCCGGACGACAGTGATGCCATCCAGCCTGAAATAATAAGTTCAAAAAATTGGGAAGAAGCTGAATCTTGAGTACCAGACGACAGGTATTCCTCAAGAAGCAGCCTCATTCTATCAAATACATCGCCAATTTAAAGCATTTACTCTAAATGCCGCGCATAAAAAAACACCCCGACGAGAACCTCATCGGGGCAGCTATTCAGCCACATTCAATTACGTGAAATAAAAGGTCTGAAAGATAGAACATCTTACCTCTGTACCCTACGCAGACAACTGTACAGCAAAGCAGCAGAAAGTGAAAGTAATTTATGTAATTTAGTTTCACGGCTTATTGCTTAAGAAAAAATCTTTTATTTTCATGCAGATAAAAAAATCCCCAGTACGAATACCGGGGAGTTATAAAGGTGACTAGCTAGCACTTCCTCAACTATCTAGTTAGTCAGCGCCATTTCAAAGTAGTTCCGCTACAAAACAAAAAAACTTTGAAAAATCAGAGATAGATAGCGCCATCCTCAGCAAACTCTTGTTCTTCAATGAGTTTTTCAGCCAGATCTTCAATATCAAAACGCACGCTTTCGAAGGCTCTGACGATGTCATCCTCCCTCGTCAGCACCAGACCGGTTATTTTCTCCAGTCGCCGCTGGCTGATGTAACAATCTATCAGTGCCCCCATCTGCTGGGCGGGAAAGCGAACCCGCTGTTCGCCAGCCTGCCACTCCATCAGATCGGGAAACAGAATACTCTGGTTCATATCACCCCCAAGTTACGCTTCAATTCTCTCAATACCTGTTTAGTCCCGGGACGAATTCCGCGCCACACGGTAAACGCTTCGGCGGCCTGTTCCACCAGCATGCCGAGTCCATCCATGGTTTGGCGGGCTCCCTGCTGTTTGGCCCAACTAATAAACGCCGTATCCGATGAGCCATACATCATGTCGTAGATGGCAATATCAGCGTGGATAAGGGCGGGTGCCAACGGCGGCAGCTCCCCTTGCAAACTAGCAGACGTAGAGTTGATGATGAGATCGAACGGCCCTGCCAACTGCTCATAGGTCTGGGCGGTCACGGGCCCCAGATCGTGGAATTCGGTAGCCAGCTGCTGCGCTTTTGTGTGCGTACGGTTGGCAATCACCAGATCGCTCGGCAGCTCTGCTAGCAGCGGCGCCAATGCACCGCGAGCCGCACCGCCAGCCCCCAGCAGCAAGATCCGGCTATCCGCCAGTGTCACACCATGGGACTTGAGATCGGCAACCAATCCGGCGCCATCGGTGTTATCCCCCAGCAACACGCCATCATCGGTCAGCTTGATGGTATTGACCGCGCCCGCCCGCTTGGCCCTCGGGCTCAACCGATCGACCAGAGTGAATGCCTGCTCCTTGAAGGGAACGGTGACATTGCACCCCTTGCCCCCTTGGGCAAAAAAGGCCCGCAGGGTTTGGGCAAACTCGTCGACGGCGGGTTCAGCCAGCCCATACTCCAGCTCTTGCTGGGTTTGTCTGGCAAACAGGGTATGAATGAAGGGGGACTTGCTGTGGCGCACCGGGTGGCCAAAAACCAGATAACGATCCATCAAAGAGTTCCATCAGAGGGCAATATTCCGATTTAACGGGTTTTCGCACTCGGGAACAAGCCGAATATCGGCCAGTAAAAAGGGGCCATCATGGCCCCTCGAGTCACAACCACTCTCGCGGCGTGAGGTAATCGGTGTAGAGCAAGGCTTCAGGAGTGCCCGCCTCCGGCAGCCAGTCATACTCCCAACGTGCCAGCGGTGGCATCGACATCAGGATCGACTCGGTACGTCCACCGGTCTGCAGCCCGAACAGGGTGCCTCGGTCATACACCAGATTGAACTCCACATAACGACCGCGACGATAGAGCTGGAACTCCCGCTCCCGCTCTCCATAGGGCAGTGCCTTGCGTCGTTCGATGATCGGCAGGTAGGCATCGAGATAACCCCGACCGACCGCCTGCATAAAGGCAAAGCAGTCAGCAAAAGGCCAGCGATTCAGATCGTCGAAGAAGAGACCGCCCACCCCCCTTGTCTCATTGCGATGCTTGAGGAAGAAGTAGCGATCGCACCAGGATTTGAACTCGGGGTAGATCTCATCACCAAAGGGCAGGCAGAGATCATGGGAGACCTGATGCCAGTGCTGCACATCCTCGGCAAACGGGTAGAAGGGCGTCAAATCGAAGCCACCACCAAACCACCAGATCGGCTCTTCACCTTCCTTCTCGGCGATGAAGAAACGGACATTGGCGTGACTGGTCGGCACATAGGGGTTGTGCGGATGGATCACCAACGACACGCCCATCGCCTCGAACTTGCGACCGGCCAACTCGGGCCGATGGGCTGTAGCAGAGGCAGGCATGGCATCGCCATAGACATGGGAGAAGTTGACGCCCCCCTGCTCGATCACCGCACCGTGGCGCAGCACGCGGGTGCGACCACCACCACCGCCTTCACGGCTCCAGGCATCTTCCACAAAGTGTCCGGCACCGTCGGCCTGCTCCAGACCACGGCAGATCTCATCCTGCAACTGCAACAGGAAGGCCTTGACCTGGGCCACATCCGGTTTGCTCATCTTGTCTCCAGTCAGGCAGGATCGTAAACGCCCTGTCCATTTTTATAGTTGAATCAATCCGGTGAGCTCACCGCCCAGCGGATTGATGGCAAATCATGATGCATCCGCCCACTCAGGAGGGGCGAATAATGGCGCCGGTACGGGCGTCCTTGATCTCGGATGGGTTGGCTTGCCCCCCCACCTCACCGGGCAGGATATAGGCCAACTTGCTGGCCAGCAGCTCACCGATATCGGCCACCCGACGGGCTGGCTCCTCACCGGTCAGGTTGGCACTGGTCGAGACCAGCGGCTTGCCAAAGGCGCGGCACAACGCCTGCACCTGAGGATGAGCCGTCACGCGTACCGCCAGGGTCTCGAACTGCCCGGTCAGCCAGGCCGGCGTCGTCTCACGGGCAGGCATGATCCAGGTAAAGGGGCCGGGCCAGCTGGCTTCAACCCGAGCCAACTGCTCATCGCTAAGCTGACTCAGATCGATGTAATCCTGCAATTGCGCCACGTCGGCGGCAATCAGGATCAGCCCCTTCTCTACCGGACGCTGTTTGATGGCCAGCAGTCGCTGCACCGCAACTTCGGAGTCGGGATCACAACCCAGACCAAACACGGCCTCGGTCGCATAAGCAATCACCCCTTCCTGTTGGAGGGCTGCAACCGCCTGTTCAAATTCATTTGGCATAGGAAAAATGCGGCAGCCTGGCTGCCGCCTCGTCACTTAGTAGCAAGTTGAATCAGTATGGCGGCGACCATGGCAACGTGACGTGTTGCTGTAGACAGAAAATACGACACATCCGGATCGCCACCCGTTCACTTACTTGAGTTGAGCCTGCAGGGCAGCATCCTTGGCCATCACCTCTTCAGCATTCTTCTGGCGTTCGGCCCGAACCTTGGCCGCCAGTTCATCATCGGCTACTGCCAGCATCTGGGCCGCCAGATAACCTGCGTTCTTGGCACCGGCCTTGCCGATCGCCACGGTCGCCACCGGTACACCACCCGGCATCTGCACGGTGGAGAGCAGTGCATCCAGCCCCTTGAGCGGGCCACCATCGATGGGCACCCCGATCACAGGACGAGTCGTGATGCCGGCTACGGCACCCGCCAGATGCGCCGCCAGACCGGCTGCACAGATAAAGACCTTGCAGCCACGGGCCTCGGCATCGGTCACATACTGATGGGTCGCAGCCGGCGTGCGGTGCGCGGAGGTGACTTTGACTTCCACTGCGATATCAAATGACTTGAGCACCTCAAGGGTGGTCTGCATCACGGGGAAATCAGAATCAGAGCCCATCAATACGGCAACAAAGGGTTTATTCATGGTGGGAATTTCCTTACTCCAAGTGGGGGGTTGAAGTTCGCCGAAAACGTTTCAATCCGGTTGCGGCGGCGGGATTATACCTGCTCACTTTGGTGGCCGCATTTCTTTTGCGGACAGACCCAGCGCAGCGTTCCCCTCACTTTTTTCTCGATCATGATGCCCCAGCCACACGCGGGACAAGGCATGGGGATCGGCTTGTCGTTCACCACATATTTACAATGGGGATAGCCATCACAGGAGTAAAACTGCTTGCCGTAGCGGGAGGTGCGGCCCACCAGATGGCCCTTGCCGCACTCGGGGCAGAGGATCTGGGTATCGTCGCTCTCCTGCAGGGATTCGATATGCTGACATGCCGGATAGTGGGTACAGCCGACAAACAGACCGTAACGCCCCTTCTTGATCGCCAGCGGCTGTCCGCAATCGGGACAGGCAGAGCCTTCGAGCACCTTTTCGATGTCGCGGCCAGATGGCGTCAAGGAACGAATGTAATCACAGGCAGGGTAAGCAGAGCAGCCGAGAAAGGGACCATGTTTGCCCTGGCGGATCACCAGCTCGGCCCCGCACTGCGGGCACAGCTCGCGCTCGAAGGCATGTTCGTGGGCTGAAAAGAGGTGATGATCGATTTTTGACATGGGCCGCGCCTTGAAATCCAGATGGTCTGAATTCTACCAGCGCGGCACCGGACTGTCAGTGGATGACGCCGTCTGACTCATCAAACACCAGCTCTTCCATCTGCTGGTAGGCATTTTCACTGCCCGGTACGTTAAACAGCACCATCATGACGACCCACTTCAGGTCATCCAGCTCGATATCCGGCTTGTCCAGCTCGAGCAGGCGCTCGATACAGATCTCGCGGGTTTCGGCATTCAGCACCTGGGCCTGTTCCAGAAAGAGCAGGAAGCCGCGGCACTCGGTGCTGAGGCGTGCCAGCTCTTGCGGGGCATAGATACGCATCGAGCCTTGCGCGCTGGCGGTGACATAGACCTCCCGCTCGCTATCGTGCAGATTGGCCAGTCGCTCCAGCCAGTCGAGCGCCTTGTCGATTTCGGCTTTATCGAAACCGGCCCGGCTCAGCTCGTCGGTGAGCTCATCCTGCTCGACCATCACATCTGCATCGCTGTGGATGTAGGTCTCGAAAAGGTACATCAATACATCAAACATGATTCGCCCTCCTCGCTCTGACGTATCCACCGGCTACCGCTATCACTGCACCGGCCAGCTCCAGCTCTACCAACCTGCCCAATACCACTTCGACAGGAAGCTGGGCCCGCTCGGCGACGGTATCCACGCTCGTGGTCTCATAATCTACGTTATCCAACAAATCGGCATAAGGCAATTCGCTATTATGCGGTTGCTCAGATGATGTAACCGACGGATGTGGCCGTGCGACCCACTCTGGCAGCTCTTCCACTATATCGGCCGCACTCAGCACAAGTTTGGCTCCCTGCTGAATTAATCTGTTGCACCCTATCGCCTGGGCATTTTGTGGAGCGCCAGGAACCGCAAACACGTCGCGCCCCTGCTCCAGCGCATAGCGGGCGGTGATCAGCGAACCGCTCTGCTCGGTCGCCTCCACCACCAGGGTTCCCAGCGACAGACCACTGATAATACGGTTGCGACGCGGAAAATGTTCAGCTAACGGCCCTTTGTCAGGCGCCAGCTCGGAGATAAGCAAACCACCATTCTCCAGAATCTGGCCAGCCAGCCCCTGATGACGTTTGGGATAGAGGCTATCAAGACCCGAGCCCAGCACTGCGAGGGTGATACCGCCAGCAGCCAGTGCCTGCTGATGGCAAATACCATCGATACCTAGCGCAAGGCCCGAGGTAATGGCCAACCCGCACCCAACCAACTCGCTACAGAGGCGGGACGCATTATCCTTGCCTGCGTAGGTGGGATGGCGCGTCCCCACCATCGCCAGCTGAGGCAAGGACAAGGCGGCGAGATCGCCGCGACAGTAGAGCAACAAGGGGGCTGCGGGGATCTCCCGCAGCAAAGAGGGGTAAACCGGGTGATCTTGCGGAATAAGGACGTTGCCAGGCAAAGCGGCCCAAGCCAGGCTCTGCTCAACAATCGGCGAGGGCCAACGCAGTTGCTTGATCTGCTCTGACGATAGCCCCATGCCATGCAGTTGCGCTTCATCGCACTGGAACAGGGCATCAATGCTTCCCCCAACCAGCTCCAGCAGGCGGGTTGCGGTCACCGGACCGATACCGGTAACCGCATCAAGGGTTAACCAGAGCGCCAGACGCTCGTCGGGGTAGCTCACGTCAGAAGTGAGTGACCTGATAACCCGAACTCACCATGTCGTTACTCTGCATGATGAGGCCGTAACTCACCTTGTCATACACCTTGAACAACATGACGCGGGCAATCGCTTCGGAAGGCAGTGGTGTCTTCTTGTTGCTGCTGTAAAACACCTTGTTGTAGACCGATGAGAGTTCCTTGTACTGCACATCGCCATTTTTGGTCACCAAGGCAGCACCGGGCCGCCTGACATCCAGCACATCCCCGGCGACCAGTTGATCACGACCACCCCGATTGATCAGCACCACATCAAACTTGCCACCGCCCCGGGTCTTGTTCGGCAAGTCGATGATATAACCCGGCGTGATAGCGGGTGCAGCCTTCGGCGTGAAGACGGCGGGCATGTTCTCCTGAGCGGGCAGCGGCATCACCTTGTCGCCCTGCAGCACCTCCCGCTGATTATGAGTCAGCGTCACTTCGGTCCGGTCACCATCAAGACGCGCCACAGCCCGTACCACACCGGCAAAGATGGCCTCCTGGCCAAGTTGTTCACCGGTTTCACGATCTTTGTAGACCACCCCCGGGTGATAGATGCCATACATCTGGCCAGGCGTCAGGGAGCCCTGAACATAGAGGGTGTCCCCCTCCAGCATGCCGATATGTTTCTGGTCCGAGCCCAGCAGATAAGGCAGGGTTTTCTGCTGCTGGCTGTCTGCCAGAATATGGTCGGTTTGCAAGAAGGGGCCGATCTCGCTGATGGGCAGGGTCGGAATGGGGTTGGCCTTGTTCTCGTAACGGGTTTTCGGACCGAGACGGATAACTTGCTTGCCCCCCTGCATCGCCTTGCCGAGCCGGGGTTCACCATTGACCCAGCTCAGGTGCAGCACATCACCGGGGTAGATCCAGTGAGGATTGGCAATCTGCGGATTGATGTTCCAGAGCCGGGGCCACAGCCAGGGCTCGGAGAGATACTTGCCGGAGATATCCCACAGGGTGTCGCCTTTTTGCACCACATAGCTTTCGGGATAGCCCGCTTTTAGCCTCAGCTGGTCGGCCAGAGCGGAGTGGCTCACGGTCACCAGCAGGCAGGCGAGGATGGTTTGCTTCAGATACATAACACTCCCTGTTACTTCTGCACGCAAAGTGTTGCTGTTTTTTGTCGGCGTAAATGACTAGAATTACGCCAATATTGACTGCATTTATACGAAACTAAAGAAAAAACTATGGCCATTCTAGATGTATTGCGTTTTCCCGATGAACGCCTGCGCACTGTCGCAGCCCCTGTCGAGACCTTTACACCCGAGTTACAACAGATTGTAGATGATATGTTCGAAACTATGTATGCGGAGGAAGGCATTGGCCTGGCCGCAACTCAGGTCGACGTTCATCAACGCATCATAGTGATCGATGTCTCTGAAAACCGTGAAGATCCTCTGGTATTGATCAATCCGGAGATCATCGAGCAGTGCGGCAGCACCGGCATCGAAGAGGGTTGCCTCTCCGTGCCCGGCAGTCGTGCTCTGGTGCCGCGCGCCGAACAGGTCAAAATCCGCGCGCTGGATCGCAACGGCAAGCCGTTCGAGCTGGAAGCCGACGATCTGCTCGCCATCTGCATCCAGCATGAGATGGATCATCTGGTCGGCAAGTTGTTCGTGGATTACCTGTCCCCGCTCAAGCGCCAGCGCATTCGCCAGAAGCTGGAAAAGATGGCCCGTGAAGATCGCAAAGTCCTCTGAGGATCTGCCCCATTGAATAAGCTGAAACTGATTTTTGCCGGTACTCCCGACTTCGCCGCCCGTCACCTGGCGGCGTTGTTGTCTTCCGACCACGAGGTCGTTGCCGTTTATACCCAGCCGGACAAGCCCGCCGGTCGTGGTCAGAAGCTCACTGCCAGCCCGGTCAAAGAGCTGGCCCTGACCCACAATCTGCCGGTTTACCAGCCCGCATCCCTGCGCAAAGAAGAGGCGCAAGCCGAACTGGCTGCTCTGGGTGCCGACCTGATGGTCGTCGTGGCCTATGGCCTGATCCTGCCCAAGGTGGTGCTCGATACCCCGCGTCTGGGCTGTATCAACGTCCATGGCTCCCTGCTGCCCCGCTGGCGCGGCGCGGCACCGATCCAGCGTGCCATCTGGGCGGGCGATAACGAAACCGGCGTCACCATCATGCAGATGGATGTGGGGCTGGATACCGGCGCCATGATCCGCAAGGTGAGCTGCCCCATAGCCGCCGATGACACCTCCGCCAGCCTCTATGACAAGCTGGCCGAGCTGGGCCCGCAGGCGCTGGTCGACACCATCAATGCCATGGCCGCCGGTGAAACCGCTGCCGAGGCGCAAGATGATGCGCAGGCAAACTACGCCGAAAAGCTCTCCAAGGAAGAGGCCCGCATCGACTGGTCGATGGAGGCTGTTGCCATCGAACGCTGCATCCGTTCGTTCAACCCCTGGCCAATCAGCTGGTTTGAAGTCGCCGGCCAAACGATCAAGGTGTGGCAAGCAGCAGTGCTGGACAGTGACCACGGCCAACCCGCCGGCACCCTGCTCAAGGCCGACAAACAGGGGATCGACATCGCCACCGGCAAAGGGGTACTGCGCCTGCTGACCCTGCAACCGCCCGGCAAGAAGGCCATGTCCGTTTCGGATCTGCTCAACTCTCGCCGCGACTGGTTTGAACCCGGCACGCAATTGAATTGAACTGGATTGAATTGACACAAGCGGGGCCCAGGCCCCGACTTGCGCATCTAAGGTAACTCTATGAAAACACGTGCACAGGCCGCTCTCGTTATTCAACAGGTGCTGGATCAGGGTCAATCCCTCTCTGCTGTTCTGCCTGCTGCCCAGGAGAAGGTCGCGCCTCGCGATCGCGCTCTCCTGCAAGAACTCTGCTACGGCACCCTGCGCTGGCTGCCCCGCCTCGATGCGGCAGTCAACGAGATGATGGACAAGCCGCTCAAGAACAAGAGCCGCATTTTCCACTACCTCATCCTGGTCGGTCTCTATCAGCTCATCTACACCCGCATTCCGGCTCACGCCGCGGTGGCGGAGACCGTCAACGCCGTCAAACTGCTCAAGGGCACCTCCCTGCGTGGCCTCATCAACGGCGTACTGCGCAACTTCCAGCGCAGCGCCGAAGTCATTCTGCTGCGCATCGACCGAGTCCCCAGCATTCGCCTCGGTCATCCGGAGTGGCTCACCAAACGGCTGCGTCAGGCCTATCACGATGAGTGGGAATTCATCATGGAGGCGAACAACCAGCGCCCCCCCATGTGGATCCGCAACAATAGCCAGCGCCAGAGCCGCGATGCCATGCTGGCCCGCATGGCCGACGTCGGCATCAATGCCGTGGCCGGTGAAGAGGGCGAGGATTGCATCCTGCTGGAGCGCCCTTGCGACGTGACCAAGCTGCCCGGCTTCGAGGTCGGTGACTGCTCGGTACAGGATGGTGCAGCACAACAGGCTGCGGCACTGCTCGACCCGCAACCGGGTGAGTGGGTGCTGGATGCCTGCGCAGCCCCTGGCGGTAAGACCGCCCATCTGCTGGAGCGTCAACCCAAGCTGGCTGGCGTGGTTGCCGTCGATGCCGACGAAAACCGCCTCAAGCGGGTGCAGGAGAACCTGGACCGCATCGGCCTGACCGCCAAGGTGATCCACGGCGATGCCGCGGCACCGGAACAGTGGTGGCCGGAGGGTCAGTTCGATCGCATTCTGCTGGATGCCCCCTGCTCCGCCACCGGCGTGATCCGCCGCCACCCCGACATCAAGTGGCTGCGCCGTGATCAGGACATTCGCGAGCTGGCCGAGCTGCAGCGCCGCATTCTCAATGCCCTCTGGGGCAAGCTGAAGAGCGGCGGCACCCTGCTCTACGCCACCTGCTCCGTATTGCCGGAAGAGAACCGTGAACAGATCCGCGCCTTCCTTGCGGCGACCAAAGATGCCAAATTGGTGCCGTTGCACGAACAGGACACCCCGGACTGCCCGGGTCGCCAGTTCCTGCCGGGTGAAGCCGAGATGGATGGCTTCTACTACGCCAAACTGTTCAAGCTGTGAGTCTGGCCAGCTTCTTCCGGGGTGGCCGCCATGCTGACGGCACGCCCCTTTACTGCATCAACGTGAGTAGACGTTCCCTATGAAAATCATCATTTTGGGAGCCGGCCAGGTCGGCGGCACCCTGGCTGAGAACCTGGCCGGGGAGAACAACGACATCACCATCGTCGATACCGACAGCGAACGGCTGCGCGAGCTTCAGGACAAGTTTGACCTGCGGGTGGTCAACGGTCACGGCGCCCACCCCAGAGTGCTGCGCGAAGCGGGGGCCCAGGATGCTGACATGCTGGTTGCCGTCACCAACAGTGACGAGACCAACATGATCGCCTGTCAGGTCGCCTACTCCCTGTTCAACACCCCGAACAAGGTGGCGCGGATCCGCTCGCCCGCCTATCTGACCGAGCGGGATCGTCTGTTCCTGCCGGAATCGGTGCCGGTGGATCACCTGATCGCGCCGGAACAGCTGGTGACCGATTATGTGCGTCGCCTGATCGAGTATCCGGGCGCCCTGCAGGTAGTTGATTTTGCAGGTGGTCGCGTCGGTCTGGTGGCGGTAAAGGCCTACTACGGTGGCCCGCTGGTGGGCAATGCCCTCTCCACCCTGCGCGAGCACATGCCCAACATCGAAACTCGGGTAGCGGCCATCTTCCGTCAGGGCCGCCCGATCCGTCCGCAAGGCACCACCATCATCGAAGCGGATGACGAGGTCTTCTTCGTTGCCGCCGCGGGCCATATCCGCGCCGTGATGTCTGAGCTGCAGCGCCTCGAGAGCCCCTACCGCCGCATCATGATCGTCGGGGGCGGCAACATCGGCGCTGGCCTCGCCCGCCAGCTGGAGAAGCGTTACAGCGTCAAGCTTATCGAGCGCAACCAGAAGCGGGCGGAGCAGCTCTCCGAACTGCTGGAGAACACCATCGTCTTCTGCGGCGATGCGGCGGATCAGGAGCTGCTGGCCGAGGAGCACATCGATCAGATCGACGTCTTCATCGCCGTGACCAACGAGGACGAGGCCAACATCATGTCGGCGCTGCTCGCCAAGAAGATGGGCGCCAAGAAGACCATGGTGCTGATCCAGCGCGGCGCCTACGTGGATCTGGTGCAGGGTGGCTCCATCGATATCGCCATCTCGCCGCAGCAGGCCACCATCTCGGCCCTGTTGACCCACGTGCGCCGGGCCGATATCGCCAACGTCTACAGCCTGCGCCGCGGTGCGGCCGAGGCGATCGAGGCGATCGCCCACGGCGACGAGAACACCTCCAAGGTGGTCGGCAAGACGGTGGGCGAACTCAAGCTGCCGCCGGGCACCACCATCGGTGCCGTGGTACGCGGGGATGAGGTGCTTATCGCCCACGATCGCACCAAGATCCAGCAGGATGACCACGTGGTCATGTTCCTGGTGGACAAGAAGTACATCCCGGAAGTGGAGCGGCTGTTCCAGCCAAGCCCCTTCTTCCTGTAACGTCTTCATGCGCACAGGCTGTCAAACCAGACCCGGCTCAGCTCCTCCAAGGGGATGGTCCGGGTCTTTTGTTAATCAACGACCAGGTTATCGAACATGATCAAGCTGCGTCCCATTATCTTCACCCTGGGGCTGGTGCTCTCCAAGCTGGCGCTCTTCATGTGGCTGCCCACCTTGCTGGCACTGCTCACCGGGTCAGAGGGATTTGTCGAGTTTCTCAAGTCCGTGCTGATCACCCACGGCGCCGCCCTGCTCTGCCTCCACTACGGCCGCAAGGCGGAGTTTCATCTGGGGGTGCGGGAGATGTTCCTGCTCACCACCTCGGTCTGGGTGGTGGCCTGTGCCTTCGGCGCGCTGCCCTTTGTCTTCATCACCCACATCAACTTTACCGACGCCTACTTCGAGACCATGTCGGGAGTGACCACCACGGGCTCCACCGTGCTCTCCGGCCTCGACAACATGGCTCACAGCATCCTGTTGTGGCGATCCATCCTGCAGTGGCTGGGCGGGGTCGGCTTTATCGTGATGGCGGTTGCCGTACTGCCCTACCTCAACGTCGGCGGTATGAAGCTGTTCCAGACCGAGAGCTCGGACTGGTCAGACAAAAGCGCGCCGCGGGCCAAGACGGTGGCCAACAACATCGTTGTGGTCTATCTGGTGCTCTCCATGCTCTGCTTCATGGCCTACTGGGCCAGCGGCATGAACATGTTCGAGGCGATCAACCACGCCATGACCACCCTCAGTACCGGCGGCTACTCCACCTCCGATCAATCCATGTCCCACTTCTCCAACTCGGCACACTGGATTGGCACCCTGTTCATGTTCCTCGGCGGCCTGCCCTTCCTGCTCTATGTGCAGAGCCTCAACCACAGGGACTACAGCCTGTTCAAGGATGCCCAGGTGCGCGGCTTCTTCTGGCTGGTGGTGTGGGTCACCGCCATCATGACCCTCTATCTGTGGCAGCGGGATCTGTTCAGCTTTATGGATGCCCTGCGCATCAGCTGCTTCAACATCGTCTCGGTACTCACCACCACCGGCTTCGGTCTCGGTGACTTCGGCACCTGGGGCCCGCTCGCCAGCATCGTCTTCATCGTGCTGCTGGCACTCGGTGCCTGCTCAGGCTCCACTGCGGGTGGTCTGAAGATCTTCCGGGTGCAGGTGGCGTTTGCCCTGTTCAGAAAGCAGATGCGCCAGCTGATGCACCCCTCCGCCGTATTCCCGCAGAAATACAACGGCCGGACGGTCAATGACGCCATCATCCGCTCGATGATCTCCTTCGTGCTGGCCTACTTTGCTATCATTCTGGTGATCGCCGCGCTGCTGGCCGCCATCGGACTCGACCCCCTCACCTCCATCTCCAGCTCCATCACCGCCGTCGCCAACGTCGGCCCTGGCATGGGCCCTGTGGTTGGCCCCAGCACCAACTTTGCCAGCCTGCCGGAATCAGCCAAGTGGCTGTTGTCGTTTGGCATGCTGCTGGGACGGCTGGAGATCCTGACGGTCGCCGTGCTCTTCTTCCCCTCCTTCTGGCGCCAGTAACCCCTTACGGCATGTCAGCAAAAAGCCGCAGCGTTCACCCGCTGCGGCTTTTTTATCTCAAACATCCCCACGACTTAGCTCACCGCTTATCAGCCCGCTCATCATCCATTGCTGATGACCTGAACGACCTCACCAGGATGACCAGAGCGGATCACACGCATAAAAAAACGGACCCAAACCAGAGGTTTGGGTCCGTTTATCAGTGAACCGTCAGCAGCCGCGAGGGCTGCCGAGACTCAGCTCATGGCATTAACCACGGCCGGAGCGCTTGCGGTCCATCTCGGTCAGCAATTTCTTGCGGATACGGATGTTCTTCGGAGTCACTTCTACCAGTTCGTCGTTGTCGATGAACTCGAGAGCCTGTTCCAGAGTCATGCGGATCGGCGGAGTCAGCACTTGGGCTTCGTCGGTACCGGAGGCACGCATGTTGGTCAGCTGTTTGCCCTTCAGGCAGTTAACAGTCAGGTCGTTGGAACGGGAGTGAATACCGATCACCTGGCCTTCGTACACTTCGGTCGCGTGACCGATGAACAGACGACCGCGGTCTTGCAGACCGAACAGGGCGTAAGTCAGAGCCTTACCGGTTGCGTTGGAGATCAGCACGCCGTTCTGACGCTCGCCGATGCTGCCACCCTTGTGCGGACCGTAATGGTCGAAGGTGTGGTACAGCAGACCGGTACCGGAGGTCATGGTCATGAACTCGGTCTGGAAGCCGATCAGACCACGGCTCGGGATCATGAAGTCAAGACGGACACGACCCTTGCCATCCGGCGTCATGTTGGTCATTTCGCCTTTACGCAGACCCAGTTGCTCCATCACGGAACCCTGGTGCGCTTCTTCAACGTCCACAGTTACCGTTTCGAACGGTTCTTGCAGAACGCCGTCAACGGTACGCAGGATTACTTCCGGACGAGACACAGCCAGTTCGTAACCTTCGCGACGCATGTTTTCGATCAGGATGGAGAGGTGCAGCTCACCACGACCGGATACGCGGAATTTGTCCGGATCATCAGTCTCTTCCACGCGCAGGGCCACGTTGTGGACCAGCTCCTGGTTCAGACGCTCCAGAATGTTACGGGAGGTCACGAACTTGCCTTCTTTACCGGCGAACGGTGAGGTGTTGACCTGGAAGGTCATGTTCACGGTCGGCTCGTCAACGGAGAGCGGCGGCAGGGCTTCAACAGCACCGTTGTCACAGATGGTGTCGGAGATTTTCAGCTCGCCCAGACCGGTGATGGCGATGATGTCACCCGCTTGCGCGTCGGTAACTTCAGTACGGGACAGGCCCAGGTAACCCAGCACCTGGCCGACTTTACCGTTACGGGTTTTGCCGTCAGCACCAACGATGGTGACTTGCTGGTTGGTCTTGACGCGACCACGGGTGATACGGCCGATACCGATAACGCCGACGTAGGAGTTGTAATCCAGCTGGGAAATCTGCATCTGGAAACCACCGTCGGCATCCGCCGCCGGGGCTTCTACGTTGTCAACGATAGCCTGGAACAGCGGCTCCATGTTCTCGGACTCGACGTCCTGATCCATGGTGGCCCAACCGTTCAGTGCAGAGGCGTAAACAACTTTGAAATCCAGCTGTTCGTCAGTCGCGCCCAGGTTGTCGAACAGGTCGAATACCTGATCCATTACCCAGTCAGGACGAGCACCCGGACGGTCAATCTTGTTGATGACCACGATCGGCTTCAGACCCTGAGCGAACGCTTTCTGGGTCACGAAACGGGTTTGCGGCATCGGGCCATCTACGGCGTCAACCAGCAGCAGCACGGAGTCAACCATGGACAGTACGCGCTCAACTTCACCACCGAAGTCGGCGTGACCCGGGGTATCAACGATGTTGATGCGGTAGTCGTTCCAGCGGATCGCAGTGTTCTTGGCGAGAATGGTGATGCCACGTTCCCGTTCCAGATCATTGGAGTCCATGATCCGTTCCTGACCTTCGCTGGTGCGATCCAGAGTACCGGATTGCTGCAGCAGCTTATCAACCAGAGTCGTTTTGCCGTGGTCAACGTGCGCAATAATCGCAATATTGCGTAAATTCTCTAACATTCTCGCCTCAAATCACCGGGTAAAATTGGGCGCTAATTGTACTCTCGCCTTTGTGATCTGCCTAGCAGAATTGCAGTTCATTCGCGCACAACAACGGATCTGGATCATAGACCTCCCTGACAAACCCTGCTTAGATGGGCGGTGGCCGTATTTTGCGCACCATTACAGCGCACCAAAACGATCCACCACTGCACTAAATTGATGCAACACGAGTCGAGAACGCCTGATTTTGGGGAGCCTCATCAGCGGGATTGCCCTGAAATCAAGCTATCACAAACTTGGCACGATACTGGCTTATGTGAATGTGACGACGCATTCACCCAGAGAGTTTTAACACCGGAGGTTACTTAGCATGTCAGCCCAGAACGTATTGGCCCTGATCCAGGAACACGAAGTCAAGTTTGTTGATCTGCGCTTTACCGACACCAAGGGTAAAGAGCAGCATGTATCCATCCCTGCTCACCAGGTTGATGAAGATTTCTTCGAAGACGGCAAGATGTTCGATGGCTCCTCCATCGGCGGCTGGAAAGGCATCAACGAATCCGACATGGTACTGATGCCGGACGCAGCCTCCGCCAAGCTGGACCCGTTCACCGAAGAGACCACGCTGAACATCGTTTGTGACGTGCTGGAACCGGCCACCATGCAGGGCTACGACCGCGATCCGCGCTCCATTGCCAAGCGTGCAGAAGATTTCCTGAAGTCCAGCGGCATCGCTGACACCGTGCTGTTCGGGCCGGAGCCGGAATTCTTCATGTTCGACAACATCACTTTCTCCAACACCATGGGCCACAGCTTCGTGAAAATCGAATCTGAAGAAGCCGCATGGAACTCCGGTACGGCCTATGAGCATGGCAACAAGGGTCACCGTCCGTTCGTGAAAGGCGGTTACTTCCCGGTTGCACCGGTCGACTCCTCCCAGGATATCCGCGCCGCCATGTGTCTGGTGCTGGAAGAGATGGGCCAGGTCGTTGAAGCTCACCACCACGAAGTAGCCACTGCCGGTCAGAACGAGATCGCCACCCGCTTTAACACGCTTACGCTGAAAGCTGACGAAGTGCAGGTACTGAAGTACGTGATCCACAACGTGGCCCACGCCTACAACAAGACCGTCACCTTCATGCCGAAACCCATGTTCGGTGACAACGGCTCCGGCATGCACTGCCACCAGTCTCTGGCCAAGAACGGCGTCAACCTGTTCGCTGGCGACCTGTACGGCGGCCTGTCCGAGATGGCTCTGCACTACATCGGCGGTATCATCAAGCACGCCAAGGCCATCAACGCCTTCGCCAACCCGACCACCAACTCCTACAAGCGTCTGGTTCCGGGTTATGAAGCACCGGTCATGCTGGCCTACTCTGCCCGCAACCGCTCTGCTTCCATCCGTATCCCGGTAGTACCGAGCCCGAAAGCCCGTCGTATCGAAGTGCGCTTCCCGGATCCGGCTGCCAACCCGTACCTGGCCTTTGCAGCTCAGCTGATGGCCGGTCTGGACGGTATCATCAACAAGATCCATCCGGGCGATGCCATGGATAAGAACTTGTATGACCTGCCGCCGGAAGAAGCCGCAGAAGTGCCGACCGTTGCCGGTTCTCTGGACGAAGCGCTGGCTGCTCTGGATAGCGATCGCGAGTTCCTGACCCGTGGTGGCGTGTTCAGCGATGACTTCATCAACTCCTACCTGGAACTGAAACAGCAGGATGTTGACCGTGTGCGCATGACCCCGCACCCGCTGGAGTTCGAACTGTACTACTCCGTCTAAGCCAGAACAGGCTGCCCATTTAAATCCGGCCAGCTTGCTTAATCGTGACAAAACCCGCCATCTGGCGGGTTTTTTCTCTGATAGGATTAAGAAAATGACCGTCAAGGAGAGATGGATGAACAACAAGCATGTTTTAGGGGTGCTCGCCCTGCTGTTACTGACCTCGTTCGGGGTGGATGCGGCCAAGGTCTACTCCTGGGTCGATGGCAATGGCATCACCCACTACACGGATGCACCACCGCCAAACAAGAGTGCCAAAGAGGTCGATCTGCGGGTTGCCCCGCTGCTGGGCAGCAGCACGCCCAAATCGGTGCAGGTGGACAACTTCAACAGCCTGACCGGCGCCGATGCCAAGAAGGAAAAAGAAGCAGCCAAGCTGGCCATCGAACTGCTCTCCCCGGAACAGGGCAGCACCCTGCGCGACAACACCGGCAACATCGTCTTTCAGGGCAATATCAGTCCGAAACCACCGACCCAGTATGATGTGCGCCTGATCCTGGATGGCAAGGCTGCCCCCATCGTCAACAACAGCCTGTCGATCCGCGTCGAGAACGTCGATCGCGGCGCCCACGAGGCTCAGCTCGAGCTGCTCGCCAAAGACGGTACGATCCTTGCTAAATCCAGTGCAGTCACCTTTTACCTGCATAGAGCGAGCGTGACGCCGGCTCCCAAACCCACCCCCAAAGCCGACTAGGGGTGATATAGCGCACCGATGCGGGTAAACTCTATGCACCATATCGGTGCATAACAGGTGTGTAGCACCGTTTTAGGGAGAAACCTGTGCCAACCCGCTCGGACAACGCCAAAACACTCTTGGATAATTTGCTGACCGCCGTGATCCTGATGGATGAGCGGCTCTGCATCCAGTTCGTCAACCCGGCGGCTGAACAGCTGCTCTCCCTCAGTGAACGACGGCTGATCGGCATTGAACTTCCCCATCTGCTGGAACATATCTCCCTCGATTTGCAGCGGCTCAAGCAGTGCCTCGTGTCAGGGCAAGGCTTTACCGACAGCGAAGTGACTCTGGTGGTAGAGGGAGAACCGCGACTGGTGGAGCTGAGCGCCACCCCGATGGCCGACCACGAACAGCGTCTGCTGGTGGTGGAGCTGCGCAAGATCGACCAGCAGAAGAAAATCAGTCAGGAGCAGCAGCAACATGCCCAGCAGCTGGCGGCCAAGGAGCTGGTGCGCGGGCTGGCCCACGAAATCAAGAATCCCCTCGGCGGCCTGCGCGGCGCGGCCCAGCTGCTGCAAAAAGAGCTGCCGGACCCGGCCCTGCGCGAATATACCGGCATCATCATCGAACAGGCCGATCGGCTGCGGGTACTGGTCGATCGGCTGCTCGGCCCCCAGCGCCCCGGCCGTCACCAGATGCACAATGTCCATTCGGTGCTGGAGCAGGTACGCCGACTGGTGGAGCTCGAACTCCCTCCCTCTGTTCGCATCGAACGGGATTACGATCCCAGCATCCCCGAATTCGAGATGGAGCCGGATCAGCTGCAGCAGGCGTTTCTCAACATAGTGCGCAATGCCGCCGAAGCACTGGGCGACCAGACCGGGCTTATCCGCATCAAGACCCGCACCGCGTTCCAGATCACCATCCACGGCCAGCGTTACCGGCTGGCAGCGGAGATCAAGATCATCGACAACGGCCCCGGCATTCCCGATGCAATTCGCGACACTCTGTTCTACCCGATGATCACCGGCAAGGAGGGGGGAACCGGGCTCGGCCTCTCCATCGCCCAGAACCTGATCGACCAGCACAAGGGACGGATTGACTGCATCAGCTGGCCAGGTCACACCGAATTCACCATTTTTCTACCGCTTCGCAAGTAAGGGAACCCCATGACCGCCAAAGTGTGGATCGTCGATGACGACAGTTCTATCCGCTGGGTGCTGGAGCGCACTCTCGGCAGCGAAGGCTTCAACTGCGAGAGCTTTGCCGATGGCGAAGCGCTGCTGCACGCCCTTGAGCTGCGCTCGCCCGATGTGATCCTCTCCGATATCCGGATGCCCGGCATCGACGGTCTGAGCCTGCTGGAACAGATCCACCGCCGTCAGGCCGATCTGCCCATCATCATCATGACCGCCCACTCGGATCTCGACAGCGCGGTCAACGCCTACCAGCGCGGCGCCTTCGAGTACCTGCCCAAGCCGTTCGACATCGATGAGGCGGTGACCCTGGTGCGCCGCGCCGAGAACCACCTCAAGGAGCAGCGCACCAAGCGCAAGTCTCGCCAGCAAGAGGCCACCGCCACTCCCGAAATCATCGGTGAGGCACCGGCAATGCAGGAGGTGTTCCGCGCCATCGGCCGCCTGTCGCGCTCCAGCATCTCGGTGCTGATCAACGGTCAGAGCGGTACCGGCAAGGAGCTGGTCGCCCATGCGCTGCACAAGCACAGCCCGCGCGCCCACAAGAACTTCATCGCCCTCAACATGGCGGCCATCCCGAAAGATCTCATCGAATCCGAGCTGTTCGGTCACGAGAAGGGGGCCTTCACCGGCGCCAACAACATCCGCCACGGCCGCTTCGAACAGGCCGACGGCGGCACCCTGTTTCTCGACGAGATCGGCGACATGCCGCTGGATGTGCAGACCCGGCTGCTGCGGGTGCTGGCCGACGGCCAGTTCTACCGGGTCGGCGGCCACCAGCCGGTGCAGGTGGATGTGCGGATCATCGCCGCGACCCACCAGAATCTGGAGAAAAGAGTGGCCGATGGCGAGTTTCGCGAGGATCTGTTCCACCGCCTCAACGTCATCCGCATCCACATCCCCGCCCTCAAGGAGCGCCGTGAGGATATCCCCCAGCTGGCCCGCCACTTCCTGCTGCGCGCCGCCAAGGAGCTGAACGTCGAGGCCAAAAGCCTGCACCCCGATACCCAGACCTATATCAGCCGCCTGCCCTGGCCGGGCAACGTGCGCCAGCTGGAGAACGTCTGCCGCTGGCTCACCGTGATGGCCTCGGGGCAGGAGGTGCTGGTCGGCGATCTACCTGCCGAGCTGCTCACCCCCATCACCAACAGTGCCGAACCCGGTCAACCGGCGATGCCCGGCTGCTGGCAGCAGCAGTTGCAGGAGTGGGTGGCCAGCAAGTTGGCGCTGGGCGAGATCGATATCCTGGCCGATGCCATGCCCCAGTTCGAGCGGATCATGCTGGAGACGGCGCTGGAGCACACCCACGGCCACAAACAGGAAGCGGCGCGCCTGCTTGGCTGGGGCCGCAACACCCTGACCCGAAAGCTGAAGGAACTCGATCTCTCCTGAGTCCCGGGGAAAAACGATTCCCATCACGCCCTGACAAATCACCGCCCGCCAGAACCCCGTTTAACCATAAACGGGGTATCTTTTTTGAAAGCCCCGCCTAGAATGGCAGGCTTTCAAACCTGACTCGACGAGGGCGCCAACCATGATTGACAGATCTCTCCCCCTGACCGACCTGCACCGCCATCTGGACGGCAACATCCGCCCGCAAACCATCCTCGAGCTGGGTCGCCAACACAATATCCAGCTGCCCGCCTTCGAGCTGGAAGCGCTGCGCCCCCACGTGCAGATCGTCGAGAACGAACCGAGTCTGGTCGCCTTCCTGAAGAAGCTGGATTGGGGGGTGGCCGTGCTGGCCGACTATGACGCCTGCCGCCGAGTTGCTTATGAAAACGTGGAAGATCTGCTGCGCGCCGGTATCGACTATGCCGAGCTGCGTTTCAGCCCGGCCTACATGGCGATGGCCCACAAGCTGCACCCGCAGGGCGTAGTGGAAGCCATCATCGACGGCGTGGCCGCTGGCAGCCGCGACTTCGGCATCAAGACCAATCTGATCGGCATCATGAGCCGCACCTTCGGCACCGAGCAGTGCAATCAGGAGCTGGCCGCCTGTCTGGCCCACCGCGACAAGCTGGTCGCCATCGATCTGGCCGGTGACGAGCTGGGCTTCCCGGGTACCCTCTTTACCGACCACTTCCGCAAGGTGCGCGATGCAGGCCTGCGCGTCACGGTGCACGCCGGTGAAGCCGCCGGCCCCGAGAGCATGTGGCAGGCCATTCGCGAACTGGGCGCCGAGCGTATCGGCCACGGCGTCAAAGCGATTCAGGATCCGGCTCTGATGGCCTATCTGGCCGAACACCGCATCGGCATCGAATCCTGCCTCACCTCCAACGTTCAGACCACCACGGTAGCGAGCCTGACCGAACACCCGATCCGCCAGTTCCTGGCCGCCGGCGTGCTGGCCTGCCTCAACACCGACGATCCGGCGGTGGAAGGGATCGACCTGCCCCACGAATATGAAGTGGCCGCTCCGGCCGCTGGCATGACCGCCAGCGAAATCCGCACCGCCCAGCAGAACGGCCTGATCCTGGCCTTCCTGAGCGATAGCGAGAAAGCCGAGCTGAGCGCCCGCGCTGCCAGCCGCTGATTAACACCGGCACTGCAAAAAAACAGCGGCCCACTACGGTGGGCCGTTTGCTTTGCGGATTTCTGATGATGGGTAAGCACTGGGCCAACTGACAGATAGCAAAAGGCCCAAACCGTGTTTGGGCCTTTTGCTGATGGCAGAGCAGGGGAAACTACTCCCGCTCCTTGTCGCGCTCCAGCGCGCGCTCCACCAGCGGTTCGGGCAGACTCTTGGTCACCTCCACCCCCAGCTCGCGGAAACGCTCGACCTGCGCAATCAGGTTGCCACGACCGTTGACCAGTCGCCCCATCGCCTTGTCGTAACTCTCCTGCGCCTTGTGCAGGCTGCCGCCCATCTGCTGCATCTCCTCCACAAACAGCCGCAACTTCTCGTAGAGACGACCGGCCCGCTCGGCAATCTGGCGGGCATTCTGGTTCTGCCGCTCGTAACGCCACAGGTTCTCGATGGTGCGCAGCGCCACCATCAGGTTGGTGGGGCTCACCAGCAGAATGTTGTTGTCGAGACCGTAACGCACCAGCGAGGGATCGGCCTCCATGGCGGTGAGGAAGGCAGGCTCTACCGCCACGAACATCAGCACATAATCGAGGGTGCGCACCCCGGGCAACTGCTGGTAATCCTTGCGACCCAGCTCGCGGATATGGTTGCGCACCGAGGCGACGTGCTCCTTCAGCGCCACCGCCTTCTCCAGCTCGTCATCGGCGTTGTACCAGCGCTCGTAGGCGGTCAGCGACACCTTGGCGTCGATGATGATGTCTTTCTCTTGTGGCAGATGGACGATCACGTCGGGCTGGTAGCGCTTGCCCTTCTCCACCTCGATATTGACCTGGGTGTGGTACTCGTGCCCCTCGCGCAGGCCACATTCGCTGAGGATCCGAGCCAGCACCACTTCACCCCAGTTGCCCTGCTGCTTGCTGTCACCCTTGAGGGCGCGGGTCAGGGCGGCCGCCTCTTCGGTCATGCGGGCGTTGAGCTCGGCGAGGCGCTCCAGCTCGAACTTGAGGCTGTGGCGCTGGGCCGTCTCCTGCGCGTGGGTCTCCCCCACCTGACGGCGGAAGCCCTCCAGCTGCTCCTTGAGCGGTGTGAGCAACAGATCGAGGCTGTTCTGGTTCAATTCGCGGAAGTTGCCGGAGTTTTGCTCGAAAATCCGGTTGGCGAGGTTCTCGAACTGCTGACTGAGGCGCTGCTCTGCCTCCTGTTGCAGTTGTAGCTTCTCGGCGGCGGCCAGCCGTTCGCTGCGCAGGGTCGCTTCCGCATCCTTGAGGCGGGCGGTGAGCTTGATCAGCAGGGTCTGCTGCTGATCCAGCTTCTGCTGGCCCTGCATCCGCTCATCCTGCAACTCGTCGAAGCGATCCTGCAACGCTTGATGGCGCTCCTGCGCCAGCATCAGCTCCTGAGCCTGCGCCGTGGCGGCCCGCCGCCCGATCAGCCAGCCAAGCCCGAGGGCCAGCACAGCGGCGGGCAGCAAGATCCCCCAGAGCCCGGGGTCGATCATTTACGGCTCCGCTGACGCAGGAACAGTTCGAGATAACGGTTAACCAGAATCCAGATCACCACGTAGATAAGATAGGCGGCCAGCACCACCCACTTGTGGGTGTTGACGCCAGTATCGAGCTCGGCGAACTCGATATCCTTGATGCGGCAGTAGGCCCACATCAGCAGGGGAAAGACATAGAGCAGGGACGCACGCCAGAGAAATAGCCACATATGTTTTCATTCAACCACGTAAAAAGACCCGCCTAGCTTACACAAGGGCAACTGCGCTTGCGATCCTGACGGCCGCTATTCTCTGGCCTGCTTGCCGAAACTTCGATAAAATTAACCCCTAATAGGTATCAGGGGCGAGCATGACTCACTATTTCCTCCGTTGGCTGACACAAGGTTGGCAAGCTTCCCGCAAGCCCGCCGTGGTTTGCCATGAAGCGCGCCCGCCGTGGGCCATCGAGGAGTCCCAGTACCTCTCCCTCTGCACCCGCTGTGGCGAGTGCTTCAAAGCCTGCCCGCGCGGTCTGCTCAAACCGGCCACGCAGGAGGAGTACGAGGGGAGCCCCATCGCCGGTACGCCGGTGCTCGATCTCGCCTGCGGCCAGTGCAGCTACTGCGGCAGCTGCGCCAGAGCCTGTCCCACCGGCGCCCTCGACCTGCAACTGGGTCGACAGGTGCAGACCCGGGTGCAGATTGAGGAGAGTTGTCAGGCACGACAGGGCTTCTACTGCCTGCTCTGTGAAGATGCCTGCCCACAACAGGCGATCAAGGCCACCGCCGACGGCATCAACGTCAATATGGATGCCTGCAATGGCTGCGGTGCCTGCGGCCTCGCCTGCCTGCACGGCGCCATCACCCTGATCCGCCAGCCGGGCAGTCGCTAAAAAAACCACCTGTGTACAAAAGCAAAAGGGGCCATCAGGCCCCTTTCACATCTTGTTCGTTATCCCGCGCCCCGTCAGGCCATGGTCACAATCGTCTCTTGCTCGATACCCAGCAGGTGGCAGAGACGGTTGGGATCGCGCACCGCATCGGCCAGGGTGTACTCGCCCAGCACTTCGAGGAAGGCGTTCATGGCGCGGCGCAGGATGCCCTGAATGCGGCAGCCACCGGAGAGACGGCAGTTCTCCCGCTTGCAATCGACCGGACAGAGCACATGCTCCATGTCCATCACCACATCCCGCAAATTGATGGAGACCGCCGAGCGACCGAGGCGGATGCCACCGTGCTTGCCACGTACCGTCTCGATGTACCCCTTGATACCAAGCTGGTGCACAATTTTGACCACGTGGTTGCGAGAGATGCCGAAGGTATCGGCCACTTCGGTAATGGTCGACAGACGATCCCCCGGCTGAACCGCCAGGAAGGTCAGGGTACGCAGGGCGTAGTCGGTAAATCGTGTCAGTTGCATGGTCGCACTTGCCTCTTACTACAAGCCAGGAATCAGGACGACAACATTGAGCTAAGAGGCAGGAGACAACCGGTTTGCCTCTGTTTGCCCATTGGTGCGCCAGAGGGGGGGCCTGTCTCTTAATCTGAGTTGCGGAGTGACAGGTTAAGAGCAGCACAACCGGGTGTCGATGAAGATGCACATAAATCGACACTTTCTTTGATTGATCGCAAACTTGCCGGGTTAGCCCGGCGTTTACCCGCTTTATGGCGGGTAAATCTCCCAAATAGTCCCCCTCACCAAGCCCCTTCGACCAGCAGTCATATGGCCCGCGCTCCGTCCCTTAATCGGCCAGCAGAGAGGTGGTTCAGTGAGGCTGTTTCAGCCAGTTTTTCAGCGCAACCGAGGGGATGGAGCTCTCGGAGGCGACGGCAAACGCGCCCCAGTCCACCGCGCATTGCAACGCATCCTTGATCGCCATGCCTCGTGCCAGACCGTGGATCAGGCCACCGGCGAAGGCATCCCCCGCCCCCGTGGTATCGACCACCGAGACAGGCCGGGCGGCGACCCGGATCTGCTCGTCGCCATGGATAGCGACCGCCCCCGCCTTGCCCTCGGTCAGCACCAGCCATTCGAGCTGCTCCCCCGCCAGCTGGCGGGCATGCTGCCAAGGGTCGCTCACCTCGCCGAGATCGGAGCGGGAGGCCACCAGCACATGGCAGGGGCGGCGCGCCTGCCCTCCTTTGGGATACTGGGCTACCACGAAGCTCTTGCCGATCATCTGGCGCATGTAGCTGATGATGGCAGTGCCGGGATAGTTCACATAGAGGCAATCCACCCCCTCCAGCGGCAGATCGCCGGGCAGATCGGGACGCCGCGGGCGGCGCAGTATGGTGCGCTCGCCGGTGGAGTCCACCAGGATCAGCAGCTCGCCGGTCTCGCCGCCGAAGCGCTCCACATGGCTGCAATCCAGCCCGTAACCTGCCGCCTGCTCCAGCAGCCAGTCGCCGGTCTCATCCAGCCCGATGCGGGAGGCGATGGTCACCTCGTGGCCCGCCCATACCAGCCCGATGCCGGTGTTGGCCGCGCCACCGCCCAGCCTGCGCCCCTGATCCACATATTGCAGCCGGGCCCCCGCCACCAGCGGTTCAGAGAGGGAGAGCACATGATCACAGTTGAGATTGGCAAGCAGCAGAATGCGGGACATAGAGACCTCGAACGATGGAGATAGCCCAAAAGAGACAGGCTGAACCCCGAGTAGAGCCCAGCCTGACAGAAGAGACAACCGGCAGCGATCGGGAATCCGATCGGGATCAATAGATGGGCAGTTCCACCCCGGCCAGCAGTTCGTCGATACGCGCCTGACTCGGCTGCTGCATCACGCTCTGGATCACCTCCTTGGTGAGGTGGGGCGAGAAGGAGCTGATGAAGTCATACATGTAGTTCTGCAGCAGGATGCTCTTGCTGAAACAGATCTGCGCCGGACAGGGCTTGAACAGGTGCTCCAGATTGATGGAGACCAGCCCGGGGGCATCGGTGTCGTTGGCGACCAGCGAAGAGATGATGCCGATGCCAAAGCCCAGCTCCACGTAGCGCTTGATCACCCCGGCATCCATCACCGTCATGTAGTAACTCGGAGTAAGGCCCGCCGCCTGAAACACCTCGTCCTGCACCTGACGACCGGTGGCACCGCTCTCGTAGCTGAGGATCGGGTAGTGGCAGAGCTGCTCCAGGGTCGGCTTCTTCACCTTGGCCAGCGGGTGATCCTGTGGCACCACCAGCGAGAGAGTCCAGAGGTAGGCGGGCAGCGCGATCAGCTCCTTGTCGAAGCCAATCTCGTGGGCAACGATGGAGAAATCGGAGTAACCCTTGCTGATCTGCTCCTTGCTCGCCGACATCACCGGATGGAGGTGGAACGAGATCTTGGGATACTTCTTGGTGAAGTAGGTGACCGACTTGGGCAGCAGGTAGCGGGCGATGGTGTGGGTGGTGTGAATATTGAGGGTGCCCACGGTCGGGTCCAGATACTCGCGGGAGATCGCCTTGATCTTGCTCTCGATGTTGAGCATTGCCTCGGCACACTTGATGATCTCTTCCCCCACCGGCGTGATGCGGTGCAGGTGCTTGCCACGGCGCTCGAAGATCCGCACCCCCAGCTCGCTCTCCAGCAGGCCAATCTGTTTGCTGACCCCCGGCTGACTGGTGAAAAGCGCATCGGAAGCCACGGACACATTGAGGTTGTGGTCCCGGATCGCGATCAAATACTTCAATTGCTGTAGTTTCAAGGCGTCACACTCTCACACTGGTTTGGCTCAGACAGGTTTGGCTCAGGCCGGGACGGCAATCAAGCCAGACAAACAGGCCGCCACATGGGCGGCCAGTGTACCATCCGATCCCGACATCTCAGCGCTTGATCCTTCATTTTGCTACAAAATCTAGCATCCGAAGGGGTGGCTGACAAACCGGGCTCAGGCCGCGCCAGCCCGCAGCGGCAGGATCCCCAGAAACTGCAGCAGCCACTGCATCATGGTCGCCGAATCCACCTCTCCCTCCAGCGAGGAGAGGCTGCTCTGGTAGCGCTCGTCGGGCAACAGGCCACGGCGCCGCTCGATCAGCGCCCGGTTGTACTCCACCGAGAACTCCGGATGCCCCTGAATGGCGACAATGTGATCCCCCTGCAAAAACATGAAGTTGGGGCAAAAATCATTGCCCGCCAGCCGGGTCGCCCCCGGTGGCAGCAGGGCCACCTGATCCTGATGGCTGGCCAGAATGCGGATTTGATCCCGCGCCGGCGCCATCCAGGGCGCATCCGCCAGCATAGGGTGAACCGCCACCCCCAGCCCCCACCCCTTGGTGGACTTCACCACCTCGCCACCCAGCGCCTGGGCGATCACCTGATGACCAAAGCAGATGCCAGCCAGCTTGACGTCAGCATCGTGCGCCTGGCGGATCCACGCCCGCAACGCCTGAATCCAGGGGATATCGCTGTAAGCATCGTGGCGCGAGCCGGTGATAAGCCAGGCATCGCACTCGTGCAGATCCTCCGGCAGTTCTCCATCGAGAGCCGACCAGACCCGAAATTCCAGTTCGGGGGCCAGGGCCGCAAAGCCCCTGATAAACATCTCGGAGTAAACGGGGCCAAAACGATCCGCCAGATCGGGATCGAGCCGGTCACAATCGAGAATTCCCAATCGCATCTGTTGTTCCTTTACAGAGTTCGCCCCCGCCAATCAACGACCGGCGGGGGCAAGAGGTTAGGCCATGAGCAGGCGCCTGCGCGTCACTTCATGGTCGGCATGGAGAACTCGGCACCACTGCGCAGGCTCTGGGGCCAGCGCGCCGTCACCGTCTTCATCCGGGTATAGAAGCGAACCCCGTCCGGCCCGTGCATATTGAGCGGCCCGAAGATGGAGCGCTTCCAGCCGCCAAAGCTGTGAAACGCCATCGGCACCGGAATGGGAACGTTCACCCCTACCATACCGACCTGCACCCGCGCCGTGAAGTCCCGTGCGGTGTCGCCGTCACAGGTAAAGATGGCGGTGCCGTTGCCGTACTCGTGTTCGTTGATGAGCCGCAGCGCCGTCTCGTAGTCGGGCGCCCGCACGATGGAGAGCACAGGGCCGAAGATCTCCTCGCGGTAGATGCGCATCTCGGGGGTCACCTCGTCAAACAGGCAACCACCGATAAAGTAACCCTCCTCGTGACTCAGCGTGCGACCATCGACCCGCAACGCGGCCCCTTCGGCCACCCCCTGATCCACGTAACCGCGCACCTTGGCCAGATGCTCCCGGCTGATGAGCGGCCCCATCTCGTTCTCCGGGCTCTGGCCCAGCCCCGGGCCGACTCGCAGCTGCTCCACCAGCGGCGTCAGCTTGGCCACCAGCGCATCGGCGGTCTCGTCACCTACCACCACCGCCACCGAAATGGCCATGCAGCGCTCACCCGCTGCCCCATAAGCGGCCCCCATCAGGGCGGAGACCGCCTGATCGAGATCCGCATCCGGCATCACCACCATGTGGTTCTTGGCGCCGCCCAGCGCCTGCACCCGCTTGCCGTGGGCCGAGGCGGTGGCATAGATGTACTGGGCGATGGGGGTCGAACCGACAAACGACACGGCACCCACTCGCGGATCGGTCAGCAACACGTCCACCACCTCTTTATCACCGTTCACCACGTTGAGCACGCCGTCCGGCAGACCGGCCTCCTTGAGCAACTCGGCCATCCGCAGCGAGAGAGAGGGATCCTTCTCGGAGGGTTTGAGAATGAAGGTGTTGCCACAAGCGATAGCGACCGGGAACATCCAGAGCGGCACCATGGCCGGGAAGTTGAACGGGGTGATACCGGCGCAGACCCCCACCGGCTGCATCATGGAGTAGCTGTCTACCCCGCGGCCGACGTTGAGGGAGTGCTCCCCCTTGAGCAGATGGGGAATGCCGCAGGCAAACTCCACCACCTCCAGCCCGCGGGTCAACTCACCCTGCGCATCGGAGAAAACCTTGCCGTGCTCGCGGCTGATGAGCTGGGCCAGCTCATCCCTGTGCTGCTCCATCAACTCCTTGAAGCGGAAAAAGACCCGGGCCCGCACCAGCGGCGGGGTTTGCGACCAGTCGGCAAAGGCGCGCTCGGCGATGGCGATCGCCTCCTGACACTCGGCGGCGCTCGAGAGCCCGACGCTTCCCTGCGGCTTGCCGCAGGCGGGATTGAAGATGGCCCCCTGGCGCTCGCTGCGACTCTCCTGCAGCTGGCCGTTGATGAAGTTGCTGACCCTGTGTGTCATGTATCCTCCGTGATAACTGATGTGGTAATTGCGCTGAGCAAGACAACGCAAGGCCCCGCCAGTGCGGGGCCATCAAATGGGTTAGGGTTGTGCCTGCAACACATCCTGCAGCAGGGTGAAGAGATCGTCGATCTGACTGCGCTCGATGATGAGGGGTGGCGACAGGGCGATGATGTCGCCGGTCACCCGGATCAGTGCCCCCTTCTCGAAGCAGCGAACAAACACCTCGTAGGCGCGCTTGCCCGGCGCATCCGGCATGGATTCCAGCTCGATGCCCGCCACCAGCCCGTAGTTGCGCACATCCTTCACATGCTTGCAGCCCTTCAGCGAATGCGCCGCCTCCTCCCAGTAGCCCGCCAGATCGGCGGCGCGGCTGAGCAGGTTCTCGTTGCGATAGATCTCGAGGGTCGCGAGACCTGCGGCCGCCGCCACCGGATGGCCGGAGTAGGTGTAGCCGTGGAACAGCTCGATGGCCCCCTTGCCTGCCGCCATCATGTCGTCATAGATGTGCTTCTGCACCAGCACCGCCCCCATGGGGATGGCGCCGTTGGTGAGCCCCTTGGCGCAGGTGATCATGTCGGGGATGACATCGAACTCCTGTGCGGCAAAGGGGGAGCCGAGGCGACCGAAACCGGTGATCACCTCGTCAAAAATCAGCAGGATGCCGTGCTTGGTGCAGATCTCCCGCAGCCGCTTGAGGTAGCCTTTCGGCGGCATCAGTACGCCGGTACTGCCAGCGATGGGCTCGACGATCACCGCAGCGATATTGCTGGCATCGTGCAGGAAGACGATCTTCTCCAGCTCGTCGGCCAGCGCCACATCCTCCTCGGGCAGTCCTTTGGTGAAGGCATTTTTGGCGATATTGAGGGTATGGGGCAGATGATCCACCCCGGTCAGCAGGGAACCAAACCACTTGCGGTTGCCGGGAATCCCCCCCACCGAGATACCGCCAAAGCCGACCCCGTGATAGCCACGCTCGCGGCCAATCAGCCGGGTACGGGTGCCCTGACCGCGAGCCCGCTGCCAGGCCAACGCGATTTTCAGCGCGGTATCGACCGACTCGGAACCGGAGTTGGTATAGAAGACGTGGCCAAACCCCTTGGGGGCGATCTCCACCAGCCGGTTGGCCAGCTCGAACGGCAGGGGGTGGCCCATCTGGAATGTAGGGGCGAAATCGAGGTGGGAAATCTGCTGGGAAACCGCCTCGGCAATCTCGCGCCGACCATGGCCCGCGTTGCAACACCAGAGTCCGGCTGTGCCATCCAGTATCTTGCGGCCATCCTCTGAGTGATAATACATCCCCTCTGCCGACTTCAGGATGCGCGGCGCCGCCTTGAACTGCTGGTTGGCGGTGAACGGCATCCAGAACGCGGACATGTCGGAGGGCGTATTGATGTCGCTGATCGGTTTCATGGTCACCTCATCCTTAAGGTGTTTAGCAACTGTCGGCTAATGCCTATTAAATTAAACACCTGAATCCATAAAAAAGGGCTCGATATTGCCCTGTCTGGTGCCACCCCTAGCTAGATGCATCAACAGGGTGGTATAAGATATTTAACACAATTTTAATAATAGTAAACAGTCAAGGAGTGTCTATAGATGGATATCGGTCACCGCCTCAAGGCGGTTCGCACCAAGGCAGCCCTCTCCCAGCGCGAGCTGGCCAAGCGCTCCGGTGTGACCAACGGATTTATCTCCCAGATCGAGAAAAATCAGGTGAGCCCCTCTGTCGCCTCCCTCCGCAAGGTGCTGGAAGGCATCCCCATGTCGCTGGCCAGCTTCTTCACCGAAGAGACCGAAATGGGCACCGAAGTGATCTTCCGCGCCGCGGATATGCCGGATCTCGGCACTCACCCGATCAGCTACCGGCTGGTCGGGCATAGCCGTGCCAACCGCGCCATCGGCATGTTGCAGGAGGTGCTGCCACCGGGCGCCGACACCGGCGACGACATGCTGAGCCACGAAGGTGAAGAGTGCGGCATCGTCATCAAGGGCGAAGTTGAAGTGACCGTGGGCGAGCAGATCTACCTGCTGGGCGCCGGGGATGGCTACTACTTTGACAGCCGCACCCCCCACCGTTTTCGCAATAGCGGCGAGCAGGAGTGCGTGCTGATTTCGGCCAACACCCCCGCCAGTTTCTGACATTCAGACGCGCGTCGGCAGGGGGGCAATGTTTAATGAATTGTTACAAGATGGATTTACAAGCGGCAGGATGTTTAGCATATTGATACGCGGAAACTGACTTTTGCCGGTTCAAGGAGTGAACATGAGTGACCTGACCCTGGCCCAGTGGCAACACAAGGCCTCCCATCTGACCCTGCCCTCGCAAGCCTTTATCAACGGCAGCTATCGTGATGCCGTCAATGGCGCCACCTTCGATTGCATCAACCCGGCCAACGGCAAGCTGCTGACCAAGGTGGCGGCCTGCGATGCCGCCGATGCCGAACTGGCGGTGCAGGCCGCCCGTGCCGCTTTCGAGGACAAACGCTGGTGCGGCCTGCCGCCGAAACAGCGCAAGCAGATCATGCAGCGTTTCGCCGAGCTGATGCGCCTCAACAAGGTGGAGCTGGCGCTGCTGGAGTCGCTGGACATGGGCAAACCCATCGGCGATGCCATGGGCTATGACGCCCCCGCCGCCGCCAACTGCATCGCGTGGAACGCCGAAGCGATCGACAAGATTTACGATCAGGTCGCCCCGGTGGAGGAGTCAGCACTGGCGCTGGTGACCCGCGAAGCGCTCGGGGTGGTTGCCGCCATCGTGCCGTGGAACTTCCCGCTGGTGATGGCCTGCTGGAAGCTGGGCCCGGCGCTCGCTACCGGCAACTCGGTAATACTCAAGCCTTCCGAAAAATCCCCCCTGACGGCCCTGCGCATCGCGGGTCTGGCCAAAGAGGCGGGCATTCCGGACGGCGTGTTCAACGTGCTGCCGGGCTTTGGCCACACCGTGGGCGAGGCGCTGGCCATGCATATGGATGTGGACTGCATCACCTTCACCGGCTCCACCAAGATCGGCAAGCATCTGGTGCAGTGCTCCGGCAAGTCCAACCTCAAGCGCGCCTTTATGGAGTGCGGCGGCAAGAGCCCCAACATCATACTGGCGGATGCGCCGGATCTGGACGCCGCCGCCAAGAGCGCCGCTGGCGCCATCTTCTACAACCAGGGCGAGGTGTGTACCGCCGCCTCTCGCCTGCTGGTGCAAAACAGCATCAAACCGCAATTTATGGAGCGGCTGCTGGCCCATGCCCGCGAGTGGATCTCGGCCAACCCGCTCGACCCAGCCACCCGCATCGGCGCCATGGTGGATCACATCCAGATGGAGCAGGTGCTGCGCTATGTCGAGATTGGCAAGCAGGAGGGGGCCAAGCTGCTGCTTGGCGGCAACCGCACCAATATGGAGAGCGGCGGCTTCTATATCGAACCCACCATCTTTGACGACGTGACCCCCGAGATGCGCATCTTCCGCGAGGAGATCTTCGACCCTGTGCTGGCGGTGACCGGTTTCGATACGCTGGAAGAGGCCATTGCCCTTGGCAACGACACCGACTATGGACTGGCGGCGGCAATCTGGACGGCGGATCTCAACAAGGCGGTGAAGGGTTCCCGCGCCCTGCGTGCCGGCACCGTGTTCGTCAACAACTGGGATGGTGGCGACATGACCATGCCGTTTGGCGGATTCAAGCAGTCCGGCAACGGCCGCGACAAGTCACTGCATGCGCTGGAGAAGTACACCGAGCTGAAAAGCACCTGGATCCAGCTGGCGTAACGCCATAAAGCAGCACTACCGGATCAAAAAGGGGGAGAAATCCCCCTTTTGCATTTTTGGCCTTCCATCACCGGCCCCAATCCTTATAATGACAAAAAAGCCAACATGTTAAATATAAAGACAAAAATGCTATTTTTTATGGGAAGCGTACTTTTTCTGGTGATCGGTTTGCCCCTGCTGTTCTTCGTGCTGGGGCACGGCGAGGCCTACGTGACCTGGGGCCCCTGGATCTCCGCCATCGCCCTGATGTTGTGGCTGTTGATGGATGTCGACAAGATCCGCCGCGGTAAAGGCTGACCGGCCAGCCACTCGCTTCCTTCCCCTCAAACTTCGTTTATTCGCTTCTTTCCCCGCAAAAGGATCGCTACACTGATTTTTTGCGATGTTTTCCCGCATCCAACGCTTCAGTAAAGGTCATCCGCATGCCGCAACAGATCCAGCGTCAGGGCGTCATCTACGCCCTGTGCGCCTATACCCTTTGGGGCATAGCCCCCATCTATTTCAAGACCATCTCTGCCGTCCCGGCCGCCGAGATCCTGACCCACCGGATGATATGGTCCTGCGTACTGCTGATGGTGCTGACGCTGGCAGGCCGTCAGTGGCACAAGGTACAGGCGGTGCTGCGCCAGCCAAAAGTGCTGCTCACCCTGGCGTTTACCTCGGTCACCGTCGGCGGCAACTGGCTGCTGTTCATCTGGGCCATCAACAATGGCCACATGCTGGATGCCAGCCTCGGCTACTACATCAACCCGCTGTTCAACGTGCTGCTGGGGATGGTGTTTCTGAGCGAGAAGCTGCGCCGCCTGCAGTGGTGGGCAGTGGCGCTGGCCTTTACCGGGGTGGCGATCCAGCTCATCGCCTTTGGCTCCTTGCCCTGGATTGCGCTGGTGCTGGCATCGAGCTTCGCCATCTATGGTCTGGTGCGCAAAAAGCTGGCCCTCGATGCCCTCACCGGTCTGCTGATCGAAACCATGATCATGCTGCCGCCAGCGGCCATCTATCTGTGGGGCTTTGCCGACAGCCCGACCAGCCACATGACGGAGAACAGCTGGCACCTCAACCTGCTGCTGATCGCCGCTGGCGCCGTCACCACGGCCCCCCTGCTCTGCTTCACCGCCGCCGCGACCCGGCTCAAGCTCTCCACCCTGGGCTTCTTCCAGTACATTGGCCCCAGCATGATGTTCATCCTCGCCGTCACCCTCTATGGGGAAGAGCTGGCGATGGACAAGCTGCTCACCTTCGCCTGCATCTGGAGCGCGCTGGTACTGTTCAGCCTCGATGGCTTGCGCAGCGGCAGAGCCGCGCCAAGCCGGACCTGACACCTCCCCGCCCCCCTCGACCCCGGCTCATCAGCCGGGGTTCTTTTTTGTGCCACCCGCCCTTTCCTGACAGCGACCACCCATGCCCCAGAGCCGACTCATCATCAACTGGTCACAACCGAGTCGCATCATCCCGACAGAGAGCTATGCTATCCATGAACGGAGCCGAATGGAGGCAGCATGCTCAAGCACATTCACGACAGATCCCTGCTTTTTAGCCAAATTCTGGGGGTCATAGTTATTATCACGCTGATCTCCATCAGCTTTTTCGGACTTTACTCGGTCCGGAGCGCAGCCGACCAGATGGGACAGGGGAAGGACGTAGTGGCCGATATTCTGCCGCCGCCCCTCTACCTCATCGAATCCCAGTTGCAGGTCTACACCCTGCTCCATGCCAAACCGGAGGAGCGGGAGGCCCTGCTGCAAACCCTCACCCGGCTGCAGCAAGAGTTCGAGAGCCGCAACCGCTTCTGGCAAGAGAGCAATCTGAACGAGCCCCTCAGGGAGCGGCTACTGGGGGAGCAAAAAGTACAGGGAGAGCTGTTCTGGCAACTGCTCAACGCCAAGTTTGTCCCCGCGATCAAGGCGGGCGATTTGACACAGGCGGGAGCGATTGCTGCGCGTCTGCACACCCTCTATAACGCCCACCGGCTCGGGGTGGACGCCACCGTCATCAGCGGCAACCAGTATGCCGCCGAACAGATGGCCCATCTCGCCAACACCACCCGACTCTGTTACGGCCTGTTGCTGTGCGCCGCACTGATGGGGGCGGGACTCATCTTCTGGCTGGGACGCCCCACCCAACAACGACTGCTGGCCGCCGGTAAGGCCACCGCCGCCATCGCCGAAGGGGAGTTGAACCGCCCCATGCCGGAGCCGGGCCTCGACGCCATTGGCGAGCTGATCCGCCAGATTGGGGCCATGCGTGACCAGCTTGCCACCCTGGTGGAGTCGCTGCAGCGCAGCGCCAGTACGCTGGATGAGCGCGCCACCAACCTGACGTCGATGGCGCAACGGCACGCCGATGACAGTCAGGCGCAGGTCGGGGCGGCCCACCATATCGAGCAGGCCATCGAACAGCTCACCCACTCCATCGAGCAGGCGGGTAGCCAGCTGCATCAGGTTGGGGAGCAAACCCTCCAGTCAGCCACCCGCGCACAAGAAGCCACTCACGCTATTCACACCGTTGAACAGGTAATCGAGGAGCAAGCAGCGGGGGTGAAGCGGGTCTCGCGCACCATTTCGGATCTGGCCGGTCTTTCGCAGCAGATTGCCGGGCTGGCGGGCGCTATCCATGGCATTGCGGAACAGACCAATCTGCTGGCGCTCAATGCCTCCATCGAAGCCGCCCGAGCGGGCGAACAGGGGCGCGGTTTTGCCGTGGTGGCCGATGAAGTGCGCTTGCTGGCGACCCGCACCGGCAGTGCCACCACCGAGATCAACACCATCATCGGCAAGATCCAGGATGTCAGCCTGCGTGCCGCCAGCGAGATGGATACCGAGCTGACCCGGGTCGAACAGGCGGTCGCCCACGCGATGACAGCAGGCCAGAGCGTCGCCCGGATAGCGCAGAGCTGCGAGGAGATCAACCTGCGCATCGCTCAGGTCGATCAGCTGATGACCGATGAAACCCGGCTGGTGCAGGGGATCCACCATCAGGTCGGCGAGATGTCGCGGCTGGCGGCCGAGGTCAACCAGAGCGCCAGTCACGCCGCCGAAGAGGCGACCATGGTCGCCCAGCACGCCCGCATCCTGACCAGGCAGACTCGTCACTTCCATCTCGACACCCCCCGCCACTGATCCGGGGCGCTGACGGGCGTCAGCGCCGCCATTTTCCTCTGCGTTGGCAAAATGGGTAGCATTGGACTCCATGAGGGAATAGGATCCGCCCCTCTAAAAAACCAACTGCAAGGATCAACTGACATGACTCGAAAATGGTCGCTCCCCATCGTGGCTCTCGCGGGGGGAGCGTTACTCTGGCTAGGCAACACCTTTGGTATGAAATGGGCTCTGATGGCCCTGATCGGATTCGGCTTCGGCTTCACCCTCTCCTTCAGCCGCTTCGGTATCGTGTTCGGTTGGCGCGAGATGCTGACCAAGCGCAACAGCTACTATGTGCGGGTTCACCTGCTTACCATCGCCATCGAAATTCTGCTGTTCACCTGCTTCCTCTCCTTTAGCCACGCCCTGTTTGGCGATGCCATGGTGGGCAACGTGATGGCTATCGGCATTCCCTTTATTGTCGGCGCCTTCCTGTTCGGCATCGGCATGCAGCTGGCAGGCGTCTGCGCCACCGGCACCCTCTACTGCTGTGGCGAGGGGCAACCCCGCTTCTGGCTGGTGCTGATCTGCTACGGCATCGGCACCCTCATCAGCAACCAGTTCCGTCCCGAGCTGACCGCCACCTTCTCCAGCCAGGTAGTGCTGGCCAAGGATTTGACCGGCAACATCTGGAGCGGCATGCTGCTCAACCTGGCGCTGGTTGCCGTGCTGTTCATGCTGTTTCGCAATAGCGAGCTCAAGCGCACCGGCGAGCTCAAGCCCCTCTTCAGCGGTGGCAACCTGTTCTGGCGCGATGGCCGCTTCACCGTGCTGACCGGCGGCATCATCATCGCCCTGCTCAACTCTGCCGTGGTCGCCCTGCACGGCTCGGCCTGGACCATCACCGGCGCCGTCTATGACATGGCGCTGCGCGGTGCCTCCCTGTTCGGCCTGTTCGAGGGGAACCCGAAACTGGCCCAGCCGCTCTTTATCAACCCCATGGTCGGCATGTTCTGGCTCGGCATTCTGGGGGCCATGCTGGCGCGCTGCCTGAGCGGTGGCGGCAACTTCGCCCCGATGCGGATCGGCAACAGTCTGGCATCCATCATTGGCGGCCTGCTGATGGGGATGGGGGCCATGTACGCCGCCTGCAACCTTGGCGGCTTCTTCGATGGCACGGCGTCCGGCAGTCTGCACGGCTGGGTGTGGATGCTGATGGCCCTCGCTGGCAGCCTGATCGGCATTCGCCTGCGCCCGCTGTTCGGGCTCTGACGCCCGGCATCGCAATGCACGCCATAGAAAACGGGAGGCCAGGCCTCCCGTTTTTCGTTTATCGATCCCGTCGCTCGGCTTATTGAGCGGGCTGGGACACCCCTTCCAGATTGATCTCCACCCGGCGATCCGGTGCCAGACAGGCGATCAGTTCCTGTTTGGAACGGCTGGCACAGCTGTTGCCCGTAACCGGGTTGGCTTTGCCACGACCTTCGACCCGCACCTTGTCGGCATACAAGCCTTTGGAAACCAGATAGCTGGCCACGCTCTGGGCGCGCTGCTCGGAGAGGGCCAGGTTGTAGTTGTCGGAGCCAATGCGGTCGGTATAACCCACCACGGTCGCGACGCCATCCTTCGGATTGGCAGCCACAATCTGGCTGAACAGGGCATCGAGCGCCTGATTGGCCGCCGGTTTCAGGGTCGCCTTGTTGAACTCGAACAGCACATCGGAACTCAGACTGAAGGTCTTGGGCGCCACCACGACCGCAGGGGCCGGTTCGGCAGCCGGAGCAGGCGCCGGTGCGGCAACCTCGCCACCTTGCTGACCGAAGCGATAGAGCATGCCGAACGAGATCAGACCGTTATCCAGCTCGATGCCGGAGCGATCGAGCGAGGTATCGCCCAGCGGCGTGGTGTACTGGTACTCCAGACGGGCAGCCCAGTCACGATCGATGGTGTATTCGGCACCCAGCGCCCCGACGAAGGCGGCACCATGCTTCTTGCCAGTCTCGCTGACATTGGCGAAGCTGATTTCATTTTCAGTCCAGGCATAGGCGCCCCCCAGTCGGCCATAAAGATCGAGCACATTCGTTGCCGGGAAGCTGATCTTCATGGTGGCCTGAATCATCTGGCCTTTGGCTTCGGTATTGAGGGTATTGCTACCAGTCCCCGCCTTGCCCTCATATTTACCAAGCCAGTCATAACCCAGCTCGAAGCCCAGATTGGGGTTGAGCTGGTAACCGGCGAACAGGCCCAGTCCCAGATCATCCGTGTTCTCGCTGGTATTGCCCAAGGATTGGGAAATCGCCTCGGCATACTCGTTGTGATCAACACCGTAATAGTTCGACCAACCGGCCTTGCCACCGACATACCAGGTATTGTCCTGAGCGGCGGCCTGTACGGCCCCGGCCGCCAGCAAACCACTGACCAATACCGCAAGCATGGATTTATTCATATGTTCGCCTCTGCAATAAGTCGTTATGGGCGCCTGAGTGCGCACTATCCCTGTGTGAAGCCGTCAGGCGGCCTCTCCGTCAATCAGGGTATCCCATCCGAACGCAGCCTCAAATGACCAAGCCACCAGGAGTGTGAGCTTGGCTACATTCTCCGCTGCAAAAACCATCGGTCATGGGGCCATCATCTTGAAAAGAGGAGGGAGGCCTTGGCCCCCCTCATCCGTCATTGACCCGTCAACTGGCCAGGAACAGCCGGTAGGCGGGGTCGTCACTCACCTCTTTCCAGCCGTAGCCAATCTCGTGCAGGTAGTCGTGGAAGGCGGCCACGTCCTCGTCCGGCAGCTCGAAGGCGCAGAGCACCCGGCCGTAGTCGGCACCGTGGTTGCGGTAGTGGAACAGGCTGATGTTCCAGCGGCAACCCAGGGTCTCGAGAAAGCGCATCAAAGCGCCCGGCTGCTCCGGAAACTTGAAGCTGTAGAGACGCTCACCGAGGGGCCGGGCCGGGCGGCCGCCAATCATGTAGCGCACGTGGTTCTTGGCTAGCTCGCTCTCGGTCATGTTGACCACCGGATAGCCGTTGCCGCCGAGCTGATCGATGATCTGGCCGAGCTCTTCGTCACCGCCGGTGAGGCGCACCGAGACAAACAGCGAGGCCTGCTCGGCATCGGCATAGCGATAGTTGAACTCGGTCACCATGCGGGGTCCAAGCTGACGGCAAAAGTCGAGGAAGGCCCCCTTGCGCTCGGGGATGGTCACCGCCAGCATGCCCTCGCGCTTCTCGCCGATCTCGCAGCGCTCGGAGACATAGCGCAGGCTGTGGAAGTTGACGTTGGCGCCGGAGAGAATGGCCGCCATCCGCGCCCCCTTGACCTGCTCCCGCTCGCTGTAGGCTTTCAGCCCCGCCAGCGACAGGGCGCCCGACGGCTCGGCAATGGCTCGGCAGTCGTCGAAAATGTCTTTCAGGGCGGCGCAGATCTGGTCGTTGGAGACGGTCACCACCTCGTCCAGATACTGGTTACAGAGGCGGAAGGTCTCCTCGCCGATGCGCCTGACCGCCACCCCGTCCGCAAACAACGAGACGCGCTCCAGATTGACCGGCTCGCCCGCCGCCATGGCCGCCTTGAGGCAGGCTGAGCCTTCCGCCTCCACCCCGATCACCTTCACATCCGGCAGCAGCTGCTTGATATAGACCGCCACCCCGGCGGCCAGACCACCGCCGCCCACCGGCACGAAGACGTGGGTGAGGTGAATGTCCTGATCCAGCAGCTCCTTGCCAATGGTGCCCTGCCCCGCGATCACCTCGACATCGTCGAACGGCGGGATCAGGGTGTAACCCTCCAGCTCGGCAAGGCGACGGCTCTCGGCATAGGCCTCGTCGAAACTGTTGCCAAACAGCATGACGTTGCCACCCTGACGGCGCACCGCATCGATCTTGATGTCTGGCGTGGTCTTGGGCATCACGATGATCGCCTTGATACCCAGCTTGGCGGCAGACAGGGCGACCCCTTGCGCGTGGTTGCCAGCAGAGGCGGCGATGACGCCGTGATCCTTCTGCTCCTGGGTCAGGGTGGCGATCTTGTGGTAGGCACCGCGCAGCTTGAAGGAGTGGACCGGTTGCAGATCCTCCCGCTTCAGACTGACATGATTGCCGAGCCGCTCGGAGAGTTTTTTCAACGTTTGCAACGGGGTCACTCGCGCCGCCTCATAGACGGGAGAGAGCAGCACCTTGCGTAGATAATCAGCCGCAGAGACCATGACTTACTCCCCCAGCATCGAACGATCACGCACCGCACCCTTGTCGGCGCTGGTGGCGAACATGGCATAAGCGCGCAGGGCAAAGGAGACCTGACGCTGACGATCGAGCGGCTTCCAGCCACGAGCTTCCACGGCGACGCGGCGGGCAGCCAGCACGCTGTCGGCCACCTCCAGCACCATGCTGCGGGCCGGGATATTGATGCTGATGATGTCGCCATCCTCCACCAGACCGATGGTGCCGCCGGAAGCGGCCTCCGGCGAAACGTGGCCGATGGAGAGGCCCGAGGTACCGCCGGAGAAGCGACCGTCGGTGATGAGAGCGCACGCCTTGCCGAGGCCCATGGATTTCAGATAGGTGGTGGGGTAGAGCATCTCCTGCATGCCCGGGCCCCCTTTCGGACCCTCGTAGCGGATCACCACCACCTCGCCCGCTTTCACGGTGCCGTCCAGAATGCCGCTCACCGCGCTCTCCTGGCTCTCGAACACCCGGGCCGGGCCACGGAAGGTGAGGTTCTCCTCATCTACCCCGGCAGTCTTGACGATGGCGCCATTGAGCGCGAGGTTACCGGAGAGCACTGCAAGGCCGCCCTCCTGGCTGTAGGCATTTTCCAGCGAGCGGATGCAGCCCTCGGCGCGGTCCAGATCCAGCTCCGGCCAGCGGCAATCCTGACTGAATGCCTTGGTGGTGCGGATACCGGCCGGGCCAGCGCGGTAGAAGTCCACCACCTCCTGACTCGGCTGGCGGCTGACGTCATATTCATTGAGCTGTTCGACGAGGGAGCAACCCAGCACGGTGCGGGTATCGCCGTGTACCAGACCCGCTTTTTCCAGCTGGCCCAGAATGGCGACCACGCCACCGGCGCGGTGCACATCTTCCATATGGTACTTCTGGGTGGAGGGCGCCACCTTGCAGAGCTGGGGCACCTTGCGGGACATGCGGTCGATGTCGGCCATGGTGAAGTCCACACCGGCCTCTTGCGCCGCCGCCAGCAGGTGCAGCACGGTATTGGTGGAGCCGCCCATGGCGATATCGAGCGCCATGGCGTTCTCGAACGCCGCCTTGGTGGCGATATTGCGCGGCAGGGCGCTCTCGTCATCCTGCTCATACCAGCGCTTGGCCAGCGTCACGATGCGCTGACCCGCCAGTTTGAACAGCTGCTCCCGATCAGCGTGGGTTGCCAGCATGGAGCCGTTGCCCGGTTGGGAGAGGCCGAGCGCTTCGGTCAGGCAGTTCATGGAGTTGGCGGTGAACATGCCGGAGCAGGAGCCGCAGGTGGGGCAGGCACTACGTTCCACCTGTTCGCTCTGGGCATCGGAGACCTTGGGATCGGCGCCCTGGATCATGGCGTCCACCAGATCCAGCTTGATGATCTGGTCGGAGAGCTTGGTCTTGCCCGCTTCCATCGGGCCGCCAGAGACGAAAATGACCGGGATGTTGATGCGCAGGGCGGCCATCAGCATCCCCGGGGTGATCTTGTCGCAGTTGGAGATGCAGACCATGGCGTCGGCACAGTGGGCGTTGACCATGTACTCCACCGAGTCGGCGATGAGTTCGCGCGATGGCAGGGAGTAGAGCATGCCGCCGTGGCCCATGGCGATGCCGTCATCCACGGCGATGGTGTTGAACTCCTTGGCAACGCCACCCGCGGCTTCAATTTCGCGCGCCACCAGCTGACCCAGATCCTTGAGGTGGACGTGGCCCGGTACGAACTGGGTGAAGGAGTTGACCACGGCGATGATGGGCTTGCCGAAATCCTGATCGGTCATGCCGGTAGCACGCCAGAGGGCGCGGGCCCCGGCCATGTTACGTCCGTGGGTGGTGGTGGCGGATCTCAACTTCGGCATTGTCTCTACTCCCTGAATGCCCATATGGGCTCGATGCGTTATGCGGTGATGATACGAGTGGATCGGAATCGATCCTGGTGAAGGCTCCTCTGTGAAGCTCTCACCGGAAGCGACTCGGGGAGGCATGACGCCTCCCCTCTCTCATCAGCCGTTGACTGGCGTCAGCCAGCCCCACTTATCCTCGGTCTGGCCGTTGAACAGGCCGAAGAAGGCGTTTTGCAGTTGCTCGGTCACCGGGCCACGGCTGCCAGCGCCCACCTTCATCCGATCGACGGAGCGCACCGGGGTCACTTCGGCGGCGGTGCCGGTCATAAAGATCTCGTCCGCCACATAAAGGGCTTCGCGGGGCAGCGCCTGTTCGCGCACCTCGTAACCGAGATCGCGGGCCAGCGTCATGATGGTGTCGCGGGTGATGCCGGGCAGGATGGCGGCGGTGGCAGGCGGGGTGAACAGTACGCCGTTCTTCACCAGAAACAGGTTCTCCCCCGCCCCTTCGCTCAGATAGCCGTTCACATCCAGCGCCAGTCCTTCGGCGAATCCGTTGCGCTTGGCCTCGCGGCTGATCAGCTGGGATGACAAATAGTTGCCGCCCGCCTTGGCGCCAGTGGGAATGGTGTTGGGAGCGAGCCGGTTCCAGGAGGTGACGCAGACATCCACCCCGTTTTTCAGCCCCTCTTCCCCCAGATAGGCGCCCCAGGGCAGGGCTGCGACAATGAGATCGGCCTTGGCATTCAGCGGCGGATGCAGCCCCAGCCCCACGTTGCCGACAAAGGCCAGCGGGCGCAAATAGCCGCTCTTCAGGCCGTTCTCGCGCACCACGGTGCGGCAGGCTTCATTCACTTCGGCCTCGCTGTAGGGGACATCCATCCAGTAGATCTTGGCGGAGTCGAACAGGCGGCGGGTGTGCTCCTGCAGACGGAAGATGCAGGTGCCCTTGGGGGTGTCGTAGGCGCGTACCCCCTCGAACACCGAGGAGCCGTAGTGCAGGGCGTGGCTCATGACGTGCACCTGGGCATCCTGCCAGGGCACCAGTGTGCCGTTGAACCAGATGTATTGCGGGTGAGTGACGGATTGGGAAGGCTGTGACATTGGCTTTGCTCCTTAAGCTCTGATCCGGGGTTGCTGTTCCAGTGCATCGACCCGGGAAACGTCCACCAGCTTTACCAGCTGGCTCCACAACTGCTGGATGGGACGCACCGACTCGACAGTAACCGTGATCCGCAGCTGTTGGCAATCCTGCTCCATATTAAGGGCGCAGAGAGCGAAGCCGCGGTGACGCACCACCCGCAACACCCGCTCCATCACTTCGGGTCTGGGCTGGGCGTGGATATGCAGGGTGTGTTGTGCAAATGCAGGCTGGGCAAGGGTGTGCGGGTTCATGGGCGTTGCTCCATCATCTTGTGGTTGGCGACTCCCGGCGGAACCAGGGGCCAGACGTTTTCTTCCTCTGAAATAGCCACATGCAGCAGATAGGCGCTCTCACTCTTCAGCAGGCGATCGAGGGCACCGGCTATCTGCTCCTTGCATGTGATGGTCTCGCCAGGAATGCCGAAGGCGGCAGCCAGCGCGACGAAATCGGGGTTGTCGGAGAGGATGGTCTCGCTGTAGCGGCCGTCGAAGAACAGTTCCTGCCACTGGCGCACCATGCCGAGGCGCTGGTTATCCAGCAGCACCATCTTCACCTTGAGCTGGGCGCGGCGGATGGTGCCGAGCTCCTGCACGTTCATCATGAAAGAGCCGTCGCCGCTCACCAGCACCACTTCATCCTGCGGGCGCGACATCTTGGCGCCGATGGCGGCAGGCAGACCGAACCCCATGGTGCCAAGACCGGCGCTGGAGAGGTGGTTGCGCGGGCTGGTGAAGCGCATGTGCTGGGCCACCCACATCTGGTGCTGACCGACGTCGCAGGCCACCACGCTGGTCTCCGGCAGCCGGGCAGAGAGCTGCTTGAGCAGGGCCGGCGCATAGATGGCCTGACCTGGATGGTCGTAGCGAAACGCATATTCGCGGGCCATGGCGGCGCAGTGTTCACGCCACGGGTCGATGGAGAGAGTCATGGCGAGGGCGGGCAACACCCGCTTGAGATCCGTGGTGATACCCACCTCGGCAGCGCGGCGCTTGCCGAACTCGGCGGCGTCCACATCGAGATGGATTACCTTGGCTTCGGGGGCAAACTCCTCCAGCTTGCCGGTCACCCGATCATCGAAACGGGCGCCCACCACCACCAGCAGATCGCACTGCTGCACCGCGTAGTTGGCGGCCTTGGTACCGTGCATGCCGAGCATGCCGAGATAAACGGGGCTGTCGGGGTCGAGCGCCCCAATCCCCTTGAGGGTGGTGACCGCAGGCATGCCGGTGACGGCGGCAAAGTCGCGCAGCTGCTGCTCGGCATTGGCCATGCCCACTCCGCCACCGACGTAGAGCACCGGACGCTCGGCGGTGGCAATCAGGGTGCGGGCTGCGGCCAACTCAGAGGGGTTAAGCGCTTCCGGCTCTTCCACCGCAAACAGCGGGCTCTGGGGCGGCACGGCAGCCAACTGCACATCCTTGGGAAAATCGATCAGCACAGGACCCGGACGCCCTTCGGTGGCAATGGAGAAGGCTTCTGCCAACACGCGCCCCAGATCGGCGGCATCGGTCACCATGAAGGAGTGCTTGGTGCAGGAGAGGGACATGCCGAGCACGTCGACCTCCTGAAACGCATCGGTGCCGATGGCGGAACAGGGCACCTGACCACTGATGGCCACCAGCGGCACGGAATCGAGCAGCGCCTCCGCCAGACCGGTCACCAGATTGGTGGCGCCGGGGCCGGAGGTGGCGATACAGACGCCCACCTGACCGGAGGCGCGGGCATAACCGACCGCCGCCATGGCGGCTCCCTGCTCGTGGCGGCAGAGCTGATGGGCCAGACCACCGTCATACAGGGCATCGTAGACCGGCATGATGGCCCCGCCCGGGTAACCAAACACCTGGGTCACACCCTGTTTCTTGAGAGCCTGTACCAAAAACTGCGCGCCGTTCATGTGGAAAATCCTGTCCTTTGGTCGAAAAAAAACCCCCGAGCTGTGAGGCTCGGGGGTCGCTTGTTTCGTTCTGTCCGGTGGTGGGTCTATCCCTTGTTCCGTGCAGCTAAACGAGCCCCGAGCGGTGAGATAATAATCACCACTAGGACCACAATAATGCTGACGAAACGGGAGGCCATGTTCATAGTTACAACCGGAAATCCTGTGAAATTGGGGCGGTTTCTACCGCGAATGGCTATTAGAACTAGCACGGTGATTTTTATTGGGCAAGCCTTTTTTCTGTGACAACCCACTGATTTTGGCTATTCCCCAACCGGAACTCTGGAATAAAAAACCAACAACAAGCAGTTAGTCAGAACATATATCAACTCAAGGACGGGATTTATGTCATTAGCTGTGGTTTATAGCCGTGCCAGCCTCGGGATCGCGGCGCCGCAAGTTACAGTGGAAGTTCACCTCTCCAACGGCCTGCCCGCCTTCAACATGGTGGGATTGCCGGAAACCTCGGTGAAAGAGTCGCGGGATCGGGTACGCAGCGCCCTGCTCAACGGCAATTTCGAGTTCCCGAGCAAGCACATCACAGTCAATCTGGCCCCCGCCGATCTGCCCAAGGAGGGCGGTCGTTTCGATCTGGCCATCGCCATCGGCATTCTCGCCGCTTCCAAGCAAATACCGGCAAAATACCTGCTCAATCACGAATTTTTAGGGGAGTTGGCTCTGACTGGCGAGATCCGTCCCGTGCTCGGCGTGCTGCCTGCCGTGCTCGCCTGCCGCGATGCAGGACGCACCCTGCTGGTGCCGCGAGAGAACGGCCCTGAGGCCTCCCTCATTCAGGATGCCGAGGTGCGCACCGCCCACCAGTTGCTGGCCGTCACCGCCTGGCTGGCGGGTCAATACGAGCTGCCACTGCCGGAGCCCCAGACCACGGACTCCCTGCCCGATGTACCGGATCTGCAGGATGTGATCGGCCAGTCCCAGGCCAAGCGGGCTCTGGAGATCGCCGCCGCTGGCAGCCACAACCTGTTGTTCATCGGCCCGCCCGGCACCGGCAAGAGCATGCTGGCCAGCCGCCTGCCCGGCATCTTGCCACCGCTGAGTGAGCAGGAGGCGCAGCAGACCGCCGCCATCCACTCCATCGGTGGCCTCACCCCGCGGGCCGGTCACTGGCACCACAGGCCCTATCGCACGCCGCACCACAGTGCCTCTGCGGTGGCGCTGGTGGGAGGTGGCAGCCATCCGCGGCCCGGCGAAATTTCGCTAGCCCACAACGGGGTGCTGTTTCTGGATGAATTGCCGGAGTTCGAGCGCAAGGTACTCGACTCTCTGCGCGAACCGCTGGAGACCGGCCACATCACCATCAGCCGGGCTGCCCGTCAGGTGGACTTTCCCGCCCGCTTCCAGCTGGTGGGCGCCATGAACCCCAGCCCTTGCGGCCACTATGGCGACGGCCAGACCCGCTCCAGCCCGGATCAGATCCTGCGTTACCTCGGCAAGCTCTCCGGCCCTTTTCTCGACCGCTTCGACCTGACGGTGGAGGTGCCGCTGCTGCCCAAGGGGAGCCTGACCGGCAAGGCGGAACGAGGGGAGTCGAGCCAGCAGATCCGCGATCGGGTACTGGCGGCGCGGGAGCGGATGCTCAGCCGCAATGGCAAGCTCAACAACCTGCTGGATAGCCGTGAGATAGAGGATATTTGCCGACTATCAGCGCAAGATGCCGAGTTTTTGGAGAACGCCATCCAGAAGCTGGGACTCAGTATCCGGGCCTGGCACCGCATTTTGCGGGTGTCGCGCACCATCGCCGATCTGGCGGGACAACCGGCCATCGGCAAGGAGCATCTTATCGAGGCGCTCGGTTATCGCGCCATGGATCGTCTGCTGTCGCGGCTGCGCAGCAGCTGATAGAGGGGAAAGGGTGAGTCCGGCCCCGTAACGGCTCTTAATGGTCTCACGGGCCATCGGCTGATATTATGGCCACAGATCTGACCACTTGATGGCCCTTTATCGACAGCAAGACGGACCCGAACTCATGCCCAACAAGCTGACAGAGCGACTGCGCGGCAGCCTCTCCACCCTGCTCTATTTTTTCAACACCCTCTTCTGGTTTATCCCCATCTTCTTGCTGGGTCTGCTCAAGCTGCCGTTACCGCTCAAAGGGTGGCGAACCCTCTGCAATGCCCTGCTGGATGGCTGTGCCAGCTGCTGGATCGGTTTCAACAATCTGATCCAGAAAACCATCATCAAAACCCCTTTCGAGGTGGTCGGAGTGGACAAAGGGCGCCGGAATGAGTGGTATATGGTGATTGCCAACCATCAATCCTGGGTCGACATACTGGTATTGCAGCGGGTTTTTAACCAAAAAATCCCCTTCCTGAAGTTTTTTCTGAAGAAAGAGCTGATTTGGGTGCCTTTTCTCGGTCTGGCCTGGTGGGCACTCGACTTCCCCTTCATGCGGCGATATTCCAGAAAATTTCTGGAAAAACACCCCCATCTGAAGGGAAAAGACATTGAAACGACCCGTAAGGCCTGCGCCAGGTTCCGCCACATTCCGGTGAGTGTGATGAACTTCGTCGAAGGCACCCGCTTCACCGGCAGCAAGCATCAGAAGCAGGGCTCGCCCTATCGTCATCTGCTGCTCCCGAAAGCGGGGGGCATCGCCTTCACCCTGGCCGCCATGGGTGATCAGTTGCATCAACTGGTGGATGTCACCATCGCCTATCCGGACGGCATTCCCAGTTACTGGGATTTCATGTGCGGCCGGGTCGGGCAAATCAAGGTTCAGGTCCGCTATTTGCCGATCGACCGCAAGCTGGTGGGGGATTACTTCAATGACCCCGACTTCCAACAAGAGTTTCAACAGTGGTTGAACGGGATCTGGCACGAGAAGGACCAGACCCTGAGCCAACTGCTGGCAACCAAGGCGCAGTAAACATCCATGCTATCCCTGCTTCCCGGCCCGCTGGTGCTGATCATCAGCGCGGGCCTGACCATCCTGTTCACCGCCTTGTGCGCCAGCCTGATCCTGCTGGTGTCGTTGGCCAAACTGCTGCTGCCTGTTCCGGCTTTTAGCCGCGCCTGCAGCCGCCTCAACAACCGCTTCATGCGTCTGTGGCTCGCCTGCAATGCGCTGGTGATCCGTCTCACGATGCGCATCGACTGGCAGATCGAAGATAAGACCCGACTGCGCAAGGATGGTTGGTATCTCATCATCAGCAACCACATGAGCTGGACCGATATCGTGGTGCTGGGTCATCTGTTCCGGGATCGACTGCCGGTGCCCAAGTTCTTCATGAAGCACGAGCTGATCTACATCCCGCTGCTGGGGCTCGCCTGCTGGGGGCTCGACATGCCCTTTATGCGCCGCTATTCGAGAGAGTTTCTGTTAAGAAATCCGCACCTGCGCGGCAAGGATATCGAGACCACCCGCAATGCCTGCGAGAAGTTTCGCCACATCCCCACCACCGTCATCAACTTCGTAGAGGGGACCCGCTTCACCGAGCAGAAACGGGATGCGGCCCGTTCTCGCTACCGCCATCTGATGCCGCCCAAGGCTGCGGGGCTGGCCTTCACGCTGGCCGCCATGGGGGAGCAGTTTGACAGCCTGATCAACGTCACCATCCGCTATCCGGACAACGCCGAAACCCCGTTCAAGGACTTCCTGATGGGGCGGGTAAAGCGCATTCAGGTGCGGATCGAGGAGCTGCCGGTGGATGAGGCGCTGGTGGGCGACTACTTCAATGACAAGCAGTTCAAGCGCGGTTTTCAGGAGTGGCTAAACCAGCTCTGGCAGGAGAAGGACGAGGTGCTGGAGAGGTGGCAGAGCGGTCAGTCACCGCTGCCGGTTGTTGCCGAAGAGATATCCAGCAAAGAGGCATCCAAAGAGAGCGCCGAGGCCAGCTCGACCAGCTGATCTTCGGAAAAGACCGCAATCCCGTGGCGGCGCAGCAGGGCGGTGGTCTTGCCCTCGCCCGCCACAGAGACCCCTTCAAAGCGGCCGTTATAGATACGGCCGCTGCCGCAAGAAGGGCTCCCCTCTTTCAACAGCGCGAAGCGAATGCCTTGCGCCTGACAGATCGCCAGCGCCAGCTCGGCGCCGCGATCAAATTCTTCAGTCACATCCACTCCGCTCGCCGTCACCACCCGCTCGCCCTGCCGCTCGGCAGGAGGGCGCGGGGTCGGCAAGCCGCCTGCCACTTCGGGACAAAACGCCAGCGCCCGCCCTTCGGCTCCGAGCTCACTCAGCCAATCGCTGACAATCCCCTTGCTCTGGCCATCGTAACGCACTGGCTGGCCCAACAGGCAGGCGCTGACCAGCACACGAACGGGGTTCGAACTCACGCTTCCGCTCCGTGCATCACCTGATCGAACATCACGCAGCAGGGGCTCTCCAGCCGGTAGAGGATGGCGGGGCGCTGTTTGCCGGTACGCTTGCGGCCGGTATCCACCAGAATGTCGGCGCGATGGATCCGCTTGCGAAACGCCGCCGTATTCATCGGGGTTTGCAGGATGATCTCGAAGGCACGCTGCACCTCGGAGAGGGTGAACTCGGGCCCCAGCAGATGCAACGGCAGGGTGCTGTAGCGACTCTTGATCCGCAGCCGCTCCAGCCCCTTGGCGATAAGCTGCACATGGTCGAAGGCGAGGCTCAGCCCCGGCAGATTGGAGAGCGGATGCCAGCAGCCGTGGGTCACTTCCACTTCCGGATCGACCAAGCAGAGATAGACCAGGGTGGTGGACCAGCCGCGGGGATCCCGCTCCAGATTGCCGAGGGTACAGACCTGCTCGCTGTAGCAGTGGCCGAGCCCCCACTCCGCCAGCAGGCGACGCTGGGCGGCGTCCAGATCCCGATCCAGTGCCTCGTCGATACGCAAACCGGGTAGCTGCCAACTGTGGGCAAAGGGGGGGCGATCGCGGGTCTCGAGCAGCAGCTCGAGCCGCTCGTTATGCAACCGCAGCACCACCATATCCAGACTCATTCTCAGCATGCCGATCGCCCTGCTCGCCTTCCATTAATGTTTGGTAGATAATATCACACGAATAGTATGTGCAGGAGCCAATCATGGGAACCGTCGCCAGCCTGGATATTGATGCGCAGAAGGGCTTTACCCCCCTCTGCCCGAACGAACTGCCCGTCGCGGGCGGTGATGATATTGTGGCTGCGCTCAACGCTCAGGCCACCCTCGCCACGCTGCGGATCGGCAGCAAGGACGCTCACCCCGCCAATGCCGACTGGGCCGTCTCTGACCCTGCCGGCATGCTGTTGCCGCTGGATCTGCCGAACGCCGACCTCACCTGGCCGGTGCACTGCGTGCCGGGCAGCAAGGGCTTCGAGCTGCTCGACGGCCTGCCCGCCCCCATCGACTATGACTTCTTCGTCTGGAAGGGGGTCGAGCCGGATCTGCACCCTTACGGCGCCTGTTATCACGATCTGGCCGAACGGCGCAGCACCGGACTCATTGAATTCCTGCAAGCCCGCAAGGTCGACACCGTACTGGTCGGCGGCCTCGCCACCGACTACTGTGTCAAAACCAGCGTGCTGCAACTGCGCCGCGCCGGTTTCCGGGTGATCGTCCATCTCGATGCCTGCCGTGGCATCGCGCCCGAGACGGTTGCCAGCGCCCACACCCAGATGATCGAGGCTGGCGCCGAACTGGCCCAGACCCTGATCGATGTACAACGCCTGCTGGACGCCTGATATGCCCCCAATCCTTACCAGCCAGCTCGACACCGGCGCCTGCAATTTACCTATGCAACTGGCGTTCACCCGCCTGCGGGGAGCCTGATATGCCTCCAATCCTCACCAGCCTGCTCGACACCGACGCCTACAAGCTGCATATGCAGCAGGCGGTGTTCCATCGCTATCCGGATGCCGAGGTGGTGGCCGAGTTTCACAGCCGCAATGAAGAGGATCTGCTGCCCATGATGGGGCAGATCGAGGAGCAGCTGCGCCTCGCCGGATCCCTGAGACTGACCAAGCCCGAGCTCGATTTTCTGGCCGAGCGCCCCTTCTTCACCCCTGACTACCTCGACCACCTGCGCCGCAAGCCGCTTGATGCCTCTCTGCTCAAGGTGTTCGAGCAGGATGGCCGCATCAATGTGCGGGTCGAGGGCCCCTGGCAGGATGTGATCCTGTGGGAGATCCCGGTGCTCGCCATCATCAGCGAGATGCGCAACCGCTTCCGCTACCCCCAGTTCGGCGTCAGCCACGCGCTGGAGCGGCTCGATCAGAAGATCGACAAGCTGGAGCAGGAGCTGAGCCCGGAGGAGATGAGCGAGTTCAACCTCATCGACTTCGGCACCCGCCGTCGCTTCTCCCACGCGGTGCAGGATGCGGTAGTGGGTCGTCTCAAGGAGCGGCTGCCAGCGTTTCGCGGCACCAGCAACTACATGCTGGCCCAGAAGTACAAGCTGCCCGCGGTGGGCACCCAGGCCCACGAGTGGTTCCAGGCACACCAGCAGCTCGGCTTCCCGCTGGAGCACAGCCAGCGCGCCGCCCTCACCAGCTGGCTGGACGAGTTTACCGACCATCTCGGCATCGCCCTGACCGACTGCATCACCATGGATGCCTTCCTGCGTGACTTCGACTTCGAGCTGGCCAGCAGCTATCAGGGCTTGCGCCACGACTCCGGTGATCCCGTGGTGTGGGGCGAGAAGGCGATCAGCCACTATCAGCGCCTCGGTATCGACCCCACCGACAAGACCCTGGTCTTCTCCGACGGGCTCAACCTCGACAAGGCGGTGCAGCTGTTCCGCCACTTCCGTGGCCGCATCAACACCAGCTTCGGCATCGGCACCAAGCTCACCTGCGATCTGCCCGATGTCAGCCCGATGAACATCGTCTTCAAGCTGATGGAGTGCAACGGCGGCCCGGTCGCCAAGATCTCCGACAGCCCGGGCAAGACCCTGTGCCGGGATGCGGAGTTTATCCGCAACCTCAAGCAGGCGTTCCACGTCGGGGTCTGATCTTCGAGCACGCCAGAAAACAAAAAGCCCGCCGGTTCGCACCGGCGGGCTTTTTTTATCGACTCAAAAGGTATCAGTCTTTCTTGGCCAGCAGGAACTGCACCAGCTGGTTGAACTGCTCTTGAGAGGTGATGGATTCAATCTTCACCATGTACTTGCCGTTCACCAGGAAGGCCGGCACACCGCGAATGTTGTAGCTCTCGGTGTTGCGATCGAACTGGGAGACCATGCCGGAGACGGCGAAGCTGTCGACGGCACCGTCGAACTCTTCAGCCGGCACACCATTGTCCACGAAGATCTGCTTCACCTCGTCACGGCTCATCGGCGGCTGACGCTGGGTGTGGATCTTGGTGAAGATGGCCGGGGTCAGCTTGGCTTCGGCGTTGAGCAGGCTGGCAACGGCATAGGCACGCTGCATCTCGGGGCCCATTTCGCGGCCGAGGAAGGCAACCGGGTTCTTCTTCAGGGTGACGCCTTTCGGCAGACCGGCTTGCAGTTGCTCAACGATCGGTTCGAAGGTGGCGCAGTGCGGGCAGTAGTAGGAGAAGAACTCCATCACTTCCGGCTGGGCACTGCCAGTCTGTTTGACCACATCGTAGTTGACGCCTTCCTTGAACTCGGGGGCGGCGTGAACCATGGGGATCATCAGCATGGCAGCAAGGAAAAATAGAACTTTTTTCATGATGTTTCCTGTTAAGGGATCACTGTGAGGCACGCCCGGCGAACCGAAGCAGTGCCAAGCCTATTGTTTCGCCATGCTGACGTCAATGGTCAGGGCCGGAGATCGAGCCCCGCTGGCCACGCAAGATCCCTTCTATTTCACCAGTTTGGCATCAGGTTCAACGGTGGTGCCTTCAGTGCTTCCAGCTGATCTCGCCGCAGGTGGGGCGATCTGCTGGCCACCGGATAAGTTACCACCCCGGCATCAGGCTCAACGGTGGCGCCTTCAGCGCTTCCAGCTGATCGTGCAGGGTCGCTATCTGCTGACGCCAGTAGTGATCGGTATTGAACCAGGGGAAGTGACGGGGGAACGCGGGATCTTCCCAGCGCCGCGCCAGCCAGGCCATGTAGTGGACGATGCGCATCGCCCGCAGCGGCTCGATCAGCGCCAGCTCCCGCGAGTCGAACTCCATAAACTCCTCGTAGCCCGCCAGCAGGGTGTCGAGCTGGATCTGCTGCTCGTGGCGCTCGCCACTCAGCATCATCCAGAGATCCTGAATCGCGGGGCCGGTGCGGCAATCATCGAGGTCGACAAACATGGGGCCGTCGCGCCACAGGATGTTGCCCGGGTGGCAGTCGCCATGCAGCGAGATCTGCGCCACATCCAGAGTCATGGCGTCGCTGACATGCTTGATCAGCTCGTCCAGCACCCCGAAGAATTGCTTCGCCAACCCACTTGGCAGCCACTCGCCGGACGCCAACAGCTGACGCGGTTCGTGCAGCATGCTATCCACGTCGAGGCGAACCCGATGGTGAAACGGCTTGCTGGCACCGATCTGATGGATGCGGCCGAGGAAACGCCCCACCCACTCCAGCTGGTCGAGGTTATCCACCTCGAACTGACGGCCACCGACGCTCTGCCAGATGGCAAAGGGGTAACCCTCGTGTTCCAGCAGGGTCTCGCCCGCGAAGGCGAGCGGCGCAGCGACCGGGATCTCCGCCTCGGCGAGACGGGTGGCAAACTCGTGCTCCTCGAGGATCTGGGCCCGGCTCCAGCGGCCGGGACGGTAGAACTTCACCACATAGCGGCGACGATCCTCATCCTGAAACTGGTAGACCCGGTTTTCGTAGCTGTTGAGCTCGATAAGGCCAGAGTCGAGCCGCAAGCCGCTGAGATCGAGCGCATCCATGATGAGGTCGGGTGTGAGATCGGAATAGTTGAAACGCATGTCATCCACCATAAGAAAGGGGCGCCGTTGCGCCCCATTCTATCACTACTGCCCGGCATTGCCGTGCTCGCTGGTGACCTGACGTGTGTCACGTCCGGCACACCGCCACACGCGGTTACAACCGGCTGATAAACTTGCTGCCCTGGCGCAGGTTGCCCTTGCTGTCATCGGGCGCCGCCCCCTCCCGTTTCAGCACGAACTGGATATCCAGCGTCGGCCGTTTCAGGTTGTAGGGGTCGACCGCCAGACTGACCGGCAAGGTATAGATCTCGCCCGCTTTCAGGGTCACTTCACGGGGACCAAACCACTGATACTCGGGCAAGCCCTCCACATCCAGCTGGTAGGTCTGGGGCAGCAGGGTCTTGTTGAGGATCTTGAGGGTATAGGTGTTCTCGATAAGCCCCTCGCTGTTTTCACGGAACAGCTGGTTGCGGTCCCGCAGGATATCGAGCCCCATCGGCATGATGGACATGGCGTTGTAGACAAATACCCCCAGCATCACCGCCATCACCAGCCCGTAGCCAATCAGCTTGGGCCGCGCCACATGGGTGGAGTCGTTGGCCAGCTTGTGCTCTGTGGTGTAGCTGATGAGCCCTTTCGGATAACCCATCCGCTCCATGGTCTGATCGCAGGCATCGACGCAGGCGCCGCAGTTGATGCACTCGTACTGCAGGCCGTCGCGGATATCGATACCGGTCGGGCAGACCTGCACGCAGAGATCGCAGTCGATACAGTCACCCAACCCGAGCGCCTTGGGGTCCGCCTTGCGGGAACGGGCACCACGGGTTTCGCCGCGCTTGGTGTCATAACCGACGATGAAGGTGTCCTTGTCGAACATGGCGGACTGGAAGCGGGCATAGGGGCACATGTGGATACACATGATGGCACGCATCCAGCCCGCGTTGCCGTAGGTGATGATGGTAAAGAAGCTCACCCAGAACAGCACCCAGCCCCCCGCCTGCAGGGTGAAGAAGTCCGGCACCAGCTCAGTCACATCCTGGAAGTAGGCGACGAAGGTGAGGCCGGTCACCAGCGAGATCGCCAGCCAGGCCAGATGCTTGGCCCCCTTGCGGGCCAGCTTCTCACCACTCCAGGGCGCCTCGTCCAGCTTGCGCCGTTTGTTGGCAGGCCCCTCCAGCTTCTCTTCAAACCAGATGAACATGAAGGTCCAGACCGTCTGCGGGCAGAGATAGCCGCACCAGACCCGGCCGAGGAAGGTGGTCACGAAGAAGAGGGCGAAGGCGGCAATCATGAAGAGCCAGGCGAGCAGGGTCAGATCCTGCGGCCAGATGGTGGCGCCAAAGATATGGAACTGCTGATGACCGAGGTCGAACAGCACCGCCTGTCGCCCCTCGTAACGCAGCCAGGGCAGCAGCACGAAGAGGGCAACGAAGAACCAGCCCATCCCCTTGCGCACCCGCTGCCAATACCCTTTCTGGGCCCGCACATAGATGCGGTTGCCCGGGTTGAATCTGTCGTCGCTGGCTTTGAACGTATGGGGGTTGAAGGTCCCGGTTACGTCCTTGTCGGTGACGTCCTTGATATCGATTTTATCGTGGTCGGCCATTGCAAGACATCGCTCCCTTATTTGTTATGGAGCGGATTATATCTTAAACAGCATGCTAATTGTGTGGATTAGATGTATCTAATATTGGCGTTTGATCGCAATTTTCGGCAACAAAAAAGCGCATCACCCCAAGGTGATGCGCTTCCGCTAAAGATTCACTTGATTCCGCGGGCCTTGAGCAGTGCCTCTTTGAAATCGGGCACATGATCCTTGGCCAGACCGGGGATCATCGCCTGCTTGTCGGATTCCCGCATTTTGAGGTGATAGATCAGCATGTCGTCGGTCAACTCGGACAGAGAACCTTCAAATCCCGCTTCGTTGGCCAGTTTGGCAACAAACTGCACTAGGCTGAGATCCTGTTCCTTGATCCAGGCAGGCTGCAACAACTCCAGCAGCTCTTCGATACGATGACATTGCATAGACAACCTCTTTAATCTGTCACGTTAAATTCAGGCAACCTTACCCATCAAGGCTACTTCGATTCGATCCCGCCCATTATGCTTGGCCTGATAGAGTGCCGCATCCGCTTTCTGGATCAAATCGGCGATTTTCATGCTGTTATCCGGTATCAGTGTCGCAACACCAAAACTACATGTGACCCGACCGGAGACCAGTGACTTCTGGTGCGGGATGGCCAGCTCCTTGAGCGCCTGCCGCACATTGTCCGCCACCTGCAACGCCCCCTGCATGCCGGTGCAGGGCAGCAGCAGGGCAAACTCTTCGCCCCCGTAACGGGCCGCCAGATCGTCCTCGCGCCGCTCCACCTCGGCCAGCAAGCCCGCCACCTGTTGCAAACAGTCATCCCCCAGCTGATGGCCATAGAGATCGTTGAACTGCTTGAAGTAATCCACGTCCACCAGCACCAGCGACAGCGGCGCCCGGGCACGGTGACAGCGGCGCCAGGCCCGCTCCAGCGAGTCGTCGAGGTGAGCGCGGTTGGCGATACCGGTCAGACCGTCGAGGCGGGAGGTGAGACGCAAATGCTCGGAGACCACCTTCAACTCGGCCACCAGTTCGGCGTTGGAGAAACGGTGGTGGAGCGAGGCAATCTGATCCCGCCGCATCCGGCGCAGCAGGGTCGGCAGAAAGACAAACAGATAGCCCGCCAGCATGCAGGAGACGATCCGCTCCTGCTCGTTGCCATTGCCCAGCTCGAACAGCATCGCCATGCCCAGCGGCAGGGCGGAACCATAGAGGGTACGGCGGCTGCCAAACAGCATGATGGCGCTGCCGGTAAGAATGAGGCTGGCGAGCATCATCATGGCGGCCCGGTAGGTATCGGGCAGCTTGTCCATGTAGAGCAGCACCCCGAGGGCCCAGATGATGGAGGTGATAGTCACGCCGATGAAAAGTTCGCGCTCCAGCACCGGCAGCGGTGTCTGGTGCAGGCGGGATCGGCGCCAGCGCAGGTGCCAGCCCCGGCCAAGCAGCCACAGGAAAGTCCCTGACAGCCAGCCAAGCGCTTCGGTGGCGGGCAGATAGTCGTGAAACAGCAGACTCCAGCCAAATGCCAACACGCCCAAACAGGGGAGACTGAACGATGCGTGGGTATAGAGCTGGGCCATGATGGCCTGCTTAACCTGGCGTGTCACACTCTGGGTCAACTGAGTACTCCTGTACAAGAGCCGAGCAGTCTACCACTACCCCCTGACCAGCAACAATAAAGCACCGTTTATTAAGAAGTTAGTCAATCATCTGTGGCTTACCCTGCGCTGGACGGTGAGCTCTTGCTCACCCCTTCTCCAGCTCGTCGAGGATCGGGCACTCAGGGTTTTCATCCCCGTGGCAACAGCAGACCAGCCCTTCCAGCGAGCTGAGCATGGCCTGCAGCCCTGCGATGCGCGTGCGCAGATCGACGATCTTCTCCTGCGCCAGCTTCTTCACCTGGGCGCTGGTTCTGTGCTCGTTGCGATAGAGCGCCAACAGCTCCTGACACTCCTCCAGATTGAAGCCGGTCTCCCGCGCCCGCTTGACGAAACGCAGCTCCCGCAGCGCGCCTTCCGTGTAGCTGCGGTAGCCGTTGTCGCTGCGTACCGGTGCTGTGATAAGGCCGATGCTCTCGTAGTAACGGATGGTCTTGGCGGTCAGCCCCGTGGCCTTGGCAACCTTGCTGATGTTCATTTATGCCTCCTTACTGATCGGGTTGGATGCTGGCCCGTGCGCCGCCCTGGGCTGCCAGCGTTTCAATAACAGGGAATTGCTCAAAACGGTGATGCTACTCAGGGCCATGGCCGCCCCCGCCAGCTCGGGGCTGAGGTAGCCCAGCGCTGCCAGCGGAATGCCGATGATGTTGAATACGAAGGCCCAGAACAGATTCTGCTGGATGGTGCGCCAGGTCGCCGCCGAGATATCGATGGCATCGGCCACCAGCCGCGGATCAGATCGCATCAGGGTGATGGAAGCGGTCTCCATCGCCACATCGGAGCCGGAGCCCATGGCGATGCCGACATCCGCCGCCGCCAGCGCCGGGGCGTCGTTCACCCCGTCCCCCACCATGGCCACCAGCCCGCGGGTTTGCGTCCGCAGCGCCTCGACCTTCGCCACCTTGCCCGCTGGCAGCACGGAGTCGAAGGCCCCGTCCAGCCCCAGCTTGGCGGCGATATGGGCCACCGGCGCCGGTGCATCGCCGCTCACCAGCCAGCTGGCGATACCGCGCTGACGCAGGGTGGCGATGGCTTCCGCACTCTCGGGGCGCAGGGTATCGGCCAGTGCGGCGATACCTGCCACCATGCCGTCGATGGCGACCCAGACCCGGGTCGCCCCATCGGCGGCTTGTTCATCCTGTTGCGGCTGATCAATGCCGAGCTGGGTCAGCAGGGAGCCATTACCGATGGCGACCGTGTGACTATCAACCTGACCGACAATACCGGCCCCAACCCGCACCTCGACCGCTTCCGGCTGAGGCAATGTCGCACCGTTGCCGACGGCCTCGCGCATCGCCAGCGCCAGCGGGTGTTCGCTCGCCTGCTGCAGGGCGGCGGCGAGACGCAGCTGCTCGCCGTTACCGCTCCAGCTGGCCAGTACCGGCTTGCCCTGAGTGAGGGTACCGGTCTTGTCGAAGATCAGCGCCTTGATGGCGTGGGCCTTTTGCAGGGTATCCACATCCTTGATCAGGATGCCGTGACGCGCCGCCACCCCGGTGCCGGTGACGATGGCGGCAGGTGTCGCCAGCCCCAGCGCGCAGGGACAGGCGATCACCAGCACCGCCACCGCCGCCAGCAGCGCCTGCGCGAAGTCATTGCTGATGGCGTACCACACCAGCAGGGTGAACAGGGCGATGGCCATCACCACCGGCACCAACACGGCAGAGACCTTGTCCACCAGCTGTTGCAGCGGCGCCTTGCCCATCTGGGCGCTCTCCACCAGCGCGATGATCTTGCTGAGGCTGGAATCTTCTCCCACGCTAGTGGCTTCGATCTCCAGCACGCCGGAGCGGTTGATGGCACCGCCCAGCACCTTGTCGCCCGCACCGCGCGGCACCGGCAGGCTCTCGCCGGTGAGGATCGACTCATCCAGCTCGCTGGCACCGCTCACGATTTTGCCATCCACCGGCACCCGCTCGCCCACCAGCACCCGCAGCCGATCGCCGCGCAGCACCTCGTCGATGGCGACGCTCTGCCACGCTTCGCCACGCCAGACGGTGGCAGTTTCCGGCCGCAGCGCCATCAGTTCGCGAATGGCGGACTGGGTGCTGTGTCTGGCTCTTGCCTCCAGCAGTTTTCCCAACGAAATCAGGGTAATGATGATGGCGCTCGCCTCGAAATAGAGCTTGCCGCTGGCGGCCATCCCCAGGTTAAGCAGCAGGTAGAGGCTGTAGAAGTAGGCGGCACTGGTGCCGGTCGCCACCAGCACATCCATATTGGCCGCGCGGTTCTTGAGGGCGAGCCAGGCGCCGCGATAGAAACGGGCCCCGATCCAGAACTGCACCGGGGTGGCGAGCACCAGCTCCAGCCAGGCGGGCATATGCCAGGGCAGCAGCCCCGCCATGGCGATCATGCCCACCAGCAGCGGCAGGGTCAGCAGGGCCGAGACGATGACCCAGGTCTGCGCCTGACGGGCAGTGGCGGCCTCCTGCGCTTCCCGCTCCAGCAACTGCTGGCGACGGCCGCTGGCCGAGCCCTGCGCCAGTTTGGCGCCAAAGCCGAGCGCCTCTATATGTTCACGCAGGGCGGCGGGGCTCTGGGCCCCCGGCACCAGCACGATACGGGCCTGTTCGATGGAGAAGTTGACCTCGGCGGAGATGACGCCGGGCAGCGCGGCCAGCATTTTGTTCAGCCGAGCCGAACAACCTGCGCAACTCATGCCGGTAATTTGAAACAAAAAGGTCTCGCTGCCGTAGTCGTAACCCTGACTCTTGATACTGTCGAGCACCACAGGCAGGTGATCGGGGCTGGCCAGCTCGATGGCCGCCTGCTCCAGCGCGAAGTTGACGGTGGCCGATACCCCGTCGAGTTTGTTGAGGCTGGCCGCGATGCGGCTGGCGCAGTTGGCGCAGCTCATGCCACTGAGCGGCAATTGCAGATGAATGAGGTGTTGCTGTTGAATCGTCATGCTGCTCCTCCCGGGAACCCGTCGGCACCACAAAACGCCGACTGGCAAACCCTAACCTTTACTGTAAGGGCAAGCTCAAGCAGTTCACACCCGCTTTTTAAAACAGTGCTGGAAAACGCGGATAAAAAAATGGCGCCACCCTCGACGAGGGTGGCGCCATGATTCAGCTCATTCAGATGCCGTACTGGGCGCGATAAGCCTTCATGGCCGTCAGTTGTGCTGCCAGCTCCGGCTGCTCGACCTGCTTCTCTTCCAGATAGGCAATCAGGTCGCTCATCTGGATGATGGCGATGATGTGGGCGCCGTAGTCACGCTCCACTTCCTGAATGGCGGAGAGCTCGCCCTTGCCCTTCTCCTGACGGTCCAGCGCGATCAGCACGCCTGCCAGCGAGGCGCCATTGGCCTGGATCAGATCCATGGATTCGCGGATGGCGGTGCCAGCGGTGATAACGTCGTCCACCAGCATGATGCGCCCCTTGAGCGGGCTGCCCACCAGATTGCCGCCCTCGCCGTGATCCTTGGCCTCCTTGCGGTTGAAGCACCAGGGCACGTCCACATCGTGCTGCTCCACCAGCTGCACGGCGGTGGCGGAGGCGATGGGGATCCCCTTATAGGCCGGGCCAAACAGCACATCGAACTCGATGCCGGCATCCATCAGGGCGGCGGCATAGAAACGGCCGAGGCGGGCCAGATCGCGGCCACTGTTGAACAGACCGGCGTTGAAGAAGTAGGGGCTTTTACGACCGGATTTCAGGGTAAATTCACCGAATTTGAGGACCTGTTTCTCCAGGGCGAACTCGATAAATTGACGCTGGTAGGCTTTCATTCTGGCTCCTTGCTTGGCTTGTCGTTGTCTTGTGTGGGGGTATAAAAAAACGCGGCCTTGGCCGCGTTTTTAAAATTATGAAAGCGACTGCTTCTGCAGCGCAATGATCTCTTCAATGCCGCCCTTGGCGAGCCCCAGCATCGCCAGCAGCTCCTCATGGGTGAAGGGCTCGGCCTCCGCGGTGCCCTGCACCTCGATGATGCGACCATCTTCGGTCATCACCACGTTCATGTCGGTCTCGGCGGCGGAGTCTTCGATGTACTCCAGATCGCAGATGGCTTCGCCCTGATACATGCCGACTGAGACGGCGGCGATCATCTGCTTGAGCGGGCTCTGCTTGAGCATGCCCTTCTCGACCATCCAGTTCAGCGCATCCACCAGCGCCACGCAGGCACCGGTAATGGAGGCGGTGCGGGTGCCGCCATCGGCTTGCAGCACATCACAGTCAACGGTGATGGAGTGCTCGCCCAGCGCAGTCAGGTCTACCGCCGCGCGCAGGGAGCGGGCGATCAGACGGGAGATTTCCAGAGTACGGCCACTCTGCTTGCCGGAGGCCGCTTCGCGGTTCATGCGGGAGTGGGTGGAACGCGGCAGCATGCCGTATTCGGCAGTGACCCAACCCTGGCCCTTCCCTTTCAGGAAGCGCGGAACGCTGGTGTCGACGCTGGCGGTGCAGAGCACGCGAGTGTTACCGAACTCCACCAGCACTGAGCCTTCTGCATGTTTGGTGAAATTGCGGGTAATGGTAACCGGGCGAAGCTGCGCGGCAGTGCGATCGCTGGGACGTGACATGGAACGGACCTCTGGGCTGGCTCAAATTGGCGGGGGATTATAAGTGATCCCGCCCCAAATATCAGCCGCTAAAACCACGGCATCGGCTGACGAGCAGGGCCGGGCTGAGTATACTGGCCGCACACTTCATCAAGCCCGGAACAATCAATGATTCACAGCATGACCGCCTACGCCCGCAAGGAATTCAAGGGCGACTGGGGCACAGCCGTTTGGGAAATTCGTTCGGTAAACCAGCGCTATCTGGAAACCTACATTCGCCTGCCGGAGCAACTGCGCAGCCTGGAGCCGGTACTGCGTGAGCGTTTCCGCGCCAAGCTGCAGCGCGGCAAGGTGGAGTGCAACCTGCGTTTCGAAGCCGCTCAGGCCGATGCAAAGCAGCTGCATATCAATGAAGAGCTGGCCAAGCTAATCATCGACAGCGCCAACTGGGTAATGAAAGAAGCAGGCCAGGGCCAGCTCAACCCGGTCGACGTGCTGCGCTGGCCGGGTGTCATGGCTGCCGCCGAGCAGGACATGGACGCGGTCGCCACCGAGCTGCTCGGCGGGTTCGATCAGACCATGGAAGATTTCCTCGCCTCCCGCGCCAGCGAAGGGGCCAACCTCAAGGCGCTGATCGAACAGCGTCTGGCCGGTATTCAAGTGGAAGTGAAGAAGGTGCGCGTCCACCTGCCGCAGATCATCGAATGGCAGCGCCAGAAGCTCACCGACCGCCTGGCCGAAGCCAAGGTCGAGCTGGATCCGGCCCGCATCGAGCAGGAGATCGTCATGCTGGCCCAGAAGATCGACGTGGCCGAAGAGCTGGATCGTCTGGAGATGCACATCAGCGAAACCAACAAGATCATGAAAAAGGGTGGCGCCTGTGGCCGTCGTCTCGACTTCATGATGCAGGAGTTCAACCGCGAGTCGAACACCCTCGGCTCCAAGTCCATCAACGCCGAAGTGACCCAGTCCGCCGTTGAGCTGAAGGTCCTCATCGAGCAGATGCGCGAGCAGATCCAGAACATCGAGTGATGTTTTTCGGCGTTTATCGCTGTTTCAGATGACTCACAAACCCCTGATTTTCAGGGGTTTGTTGTTTGTGGATGTCTGCATCGTTCTGGATTGTTCGAGAAAAGTGGTATCACCATACGACGCAATTCCACTTCCCCATAACGTGATACTGAATCGCTGAATCAGGCAATCAAAAAGCCGCTCACACAGAACGGCCTCTCGTTCGAGACTCGATGGGTCCATGACCTGTGCGATACCGCAAGACACAGCCAGACCAAGCGGGATGTGATGATGCCCTTGCCCAACGCGGCTTGATCTCACATCAGGGGCTTATTCGGGCCCTTCTGACACGATGGCTTATGAGCGCGATGATATTGGCTGGAAAGAGGGCTGCGAATTCGGTGCAGCCTTGCGACTTACCTCGGGCCGTAAGCCAGCATAAAGACGTTAATGGCGCGCTCCACGACCTCTGCCATCTCCTTATCATCCGGACATGCTCTTGCTCCGAGCAGGAGAGGCTCGAGCATCTCGACCTCTAGCAAGCCTTTGAGGTGCATGGCTGCCGCCCAGCTGTTTTCGATAGCACAGAGTTGGCCACTGCGAGATTGCTGTTCAATATATTGGCTGATGTATTGCCAGCCGCGTTGTGGCCCAAGGCGATAATATTCGCGGCCAATATTGGTACGGGCGGACTCATGAACAATCACTGCACGCAGGCCAATGACGTCCGGATTGAGGATAAAACGCAGGTAGTGAAGGCCTAAACGGGTGATCTCTTCGCGCACCGGCTTGGCCGGATTCATCGACATGAACGCTTCCGCGATCCGCTGCCGACCAAACTCGTCTATCACTGCGGCAAACAGCTCTTCTTTCGAGCTGAAATAGTTATACAACGTGGCCTTGGACCCACCGGTCCGGTTGGCGATCTCCGACATGGTGGTGTTTTCAAACCCAAGCTGGGTAAACGCTTCCCTGGCAACATCGAGGATCGCCTGTCGCCGTTCTTCGCTTTTAACTCTCATTGCAAACCTTCATTAATGAACTCATCAGTCTAGTTTTGCTTGACGAAGAGGCTTTGTCAAATTATAACTAAACCGTACAGTTCAGTTATCAGGAGTACATGTGTCATTCCTCTCTCGTGACGTTGCAGACAACCATTCGCAGGGTTGGCGAGTCTGTTGTTGGTCCCTGTTTGCCCTGCTCAGTGGTTGTGCCCATCAACCTGATCTGCCCAGCGATGCCCTTGCCAGCGCCGATACCCTCGAGCACAGCAAGAGTTTGCTGGCGACGCGTCAGGACAGCTGGCCTCAATCCAGCTGGTGGCAGCGTTACCGTGATAATCAGCTCGATCAGCTGATCCAGGAGGCACTGCACAATGCGCCGTCTCTGGCCATCGCACAGGCCCGTCTGCGCAGTGCCGAGGGGATGGCAAGACAAGCCGGAGCCAGTGAGATGCCGCAGCTTTCTGTGAGTGGTGATGTCACCCGGCAGCGGGTGAGTTACAACTACAGCTCACTGCCACCGCATGGCTGGAACACGTTTGGCAGCGGTATGGCGAACTTCAGTTATGAGTTCGACTTTTGGGGCAAGAACCGGGCCACGGTGGAAGCCGCGCGCTCGACGCTGGCTGCCAGCGAAGCGGAGCAGGCCGATGCCGAGCGGGTGCTGGTCAGTGCCCTGATGCAGTCCTATGTCGAGCTGGCCCGTTTGTACGCCAATCGCGACACAGCCGCAGAAGCGCTGAAGATCCGCAGTGAGACCGTCAGCCTGTTCCAGCAGCGTTACAACAACGGTCTGGAAACCCCGGGGTCGGTGCGTCAGGTCGAGTCACTCAAGGCGAGTGCCGAGCAAGAGTTGCTGGGAATGGAAGAGACCATAGTGCTGCAGAGCCATGCCATTGCCGCCCTGCTCGGTAAGGGGCCGGATCGCGGCCTGACTCTGCAGCGCCCGACGCTGGCCATGACCTCGGTGTTTGGTTTGCCGGACAGCGCCGGTATCGACTTGCTGGGGCACAGACCGGATGTGACCGCTGCCCGCTGGCGCGTTGAAGCTGCCGCTCAGCAGGTCGGTGTCGCAGAATCCCTGTTCTATCCGAACGTCTCGTTGTCAGCCTTCTTTGGTAACCAGTCGATGGGGCTCGACAAGCTGCTCGAGTCCGGCTCGCAAACGGCGGGGGTCGGTGGAGCCCTCTATCTGCCGATCTTTACCGGCGGCAAGCTGGAAGGTCAGCTGGACAGTGCCCGTGGTCGCTATCAAGAGGCCGTTGCGCAATATAACCAGACCCTGACCCAGGCCATGCAGCAGGTGGCCGATGCCGTCACCAGCCAGGATGCGCTCAAGGCACGGTTGATCCAGTCCCGGACTGCAGTGGATGCGGCCGAAGATGCCTACCGGATTGCCAATAACCGCTACAAGGGCGGGTTGTCTACCTACCTGGATGTGCTCAGTGCCGAGGCAGCCTTGCTGCAGAGCCGTCAGGTACTGGTCAACATGCAGGCCCGTGCTCTCTCCATTGATGTCTCGCTGGTCCACGCACTGGGTGCGGGTTACAGCGTTGCCCACTCTTGATAAAAGACAGGAAATTCAATTGTATGTCGCAACAAGTTCAACACTCCGACTCCGCTGCCGAGCAGACGTTTGATGCCCGTGAGGCCAATGCCCGGCGGCGTCGTGGCTTTATCGGGCTGGCTGCCGCCGTTGCGGTCGCGGCCGGTGGTTATGGCGCTTACTGGTATTTCGTCGGCTCGCATTATGTCTCGACCGACAACGCCTACACCGCGGTCGAGCTGGCCGAGGTCACTCCGGCGGTGGGCGGGATCATCAAGCGTATTGAGGTGGTCGATACCCAGCATGTCCGTAAGGGTGACCTGCTGGTCGAGATAGATGACACCGATGCCCAATTGGCATTGGCACAGGCTGAGGCCGATCTGGCGCTGGCCAAGCGGCGGGTACACAGCTACCAGGCCAATGATGAAGGGTTGGCGGCGCAGGTGAAGGCGCGCGAGGCCGACCAACTGCGAGCCCAGGCGCAACTCCAGGCGGCTCAAGCCGATCTGGATCGGGCCCGGGTGGATTTTGACCGTCGTGCCGCCCTGCAGGCCTCCGGCTCGGTATCGGGCGAAGAGCTGACCAATGCCCGCAATGGATTGATTCAGGCCCAGGCCAATCTGAGCGCGGCGCGCGCCTCCTCGGCGCAAAGCGTGGCCAACGTACACTCGACCATCGGCTCGCAAAAGGCCAATGCGGCGCTGATCCGGGACACCACCGTGGATACCAACCCGGAAGTGCTACTGGCCAAGGCCCGTCTTGAGCAGGCCAGAGTCGATCTGTCACGGACCCGCATTTTTGCCAACGTCGATGGTGTGATCGCCAAGCGTCAGGTACAGGTGGGTCAGCGCGTACAGATTGGCGCACCGTTGATGAGCGTGGTGCCCCTGCATACCGTGCACGTGGATGCCAACTTCAAGGAGGTGGAGCTGCGTAGCGTCAAGATCGGCCAGCCAGTCGAGATCACCGCTGACCTCTATGGCAACGAAGTGGTCTATCACGGCACGGTGAGCGGCTTCTCCGGCGGCACCGGCTCGGCGTTTGCCATGATCCCGGCCCAAAACGCCACCGGTAACTGGATTAAGGTGGTGCAGCGTTTGCCGGTTCGTATCGAGCTCGATCCCACCGAGCTTGCCAGTCGCCCGTTGCAGGTAGGGCTGTCGATGATCGCCACCATTGATACCCGCGCCGAGGCGCCCGGTCCGGCACTGGCCGAGCGTACCCACACCGATGACCGCAAGCAGGGCTGAGGAGATACGTGATGCAACACGTCGCTGAGCCGGCTCCGCTGCGCGGAGCACAACTGGCATTAGGCGCTGGCATCCTGGCGATGGCCAACTTCCTGGCGGTGCTCGACACCACCATCGCCAACGTGTCTGTCTCCAACATTGCCGGTAGTCTGGGCACCTCGACCAGCCAGGGCACCTACGTCATCACCTCTTATGCGGTAGCCGAGGCGATCTCGGTGCCGCTGACCGGCTGGTTGGCGTCGCGCTTTGGTCCGATCCGGGTGTTTGCTACCTGCTTTATCCTGTTTGGTCTGTTCTCGCTGCTGTGCGGCATGGCCACCAGCATGAACATGCTGGTGCTGTTTCGGGTCTTTCTCGGGTTGTGCGGGGGGCCGCTGATGCCACTGTCGCAGACCCTGATGATGCGCATTTTCCCCAAGGACAAGGCGCACGCGGCGATCGGGATCTGGAGCATGACCACGCTGGTCGCACCAATCATGGGGCCGATTCTGGGCGGGATCCTGTGTGACCAATACAGCTGGCCCTACATCTTCTATGTGAAGGCGCCGTTTGCCCTGCTGGCCGGGGTGATGTGCTGGAAGCTGTTGCGGCCGTTCGAATCAAAGACCCTCAAGCTGCCTATCGACAAGGTGGGACTGGTGTTGCTGATCGTCTGGGTTGCGGCGCTGCAAATCATGCTCGATGAGGGCAAGGATCACGACTGGTTCGAATCGACCCGGATTGTGACCCTGGCGATCATCGCGGCCATCGGCTTTGTCGCCTTCCTGATTTGGGAGCTGACCGAGCGCAATCCGGTGGTCGATTTGCGGGTGTTCCGTCATCGGGGCTATCGCACCAGTATGCTGACCCTGTCACTCGGTTTTGGTGCCTTTTTCGGCATCACGGTACTGACCCCGCTGTGGCTGCAGATCTACATGGGCTATACCGCCACCATCGCCGGTTATTCAACGGCCATGATGGGGATTCTGGCGGTGTTCCTGGCGCCCTTGATTGCCAATCTGGCGACCAAGATCGATCCGCGGCCCATGGTGTTTATCGGTGTGCTCTGGCTGGGCGGTTGGACCCTCTACCGCAGCCACGCCAACATGGACATGACCTTCTGGCAGATAAGCTTCCCCATGTTCTTCCAGGGGATCGGCATGCCGCTGTTCTTTGTGCCGCTCACCGGCATTGCGCTGGGCAGCGTGCTCGCCCGTGAAATGGAGTCCGCCGCCGGTTTGATGAACTTTATCCGGACGCTCTCCGGCGCGGTGGCTACCTCCATGGTCAACACCGGCTGGGAGCGCGAGACCCGCTATGTGCGGGCCGAACTGGCCGGACTGACCGACCGCGCGGGTGACACCACCCAGGCGATGCAGATGGCAGGTGCCGGGGAGCAGAGCAAAGGCACCCTGGAGTGGCTGCTGCAAGGCCAAAGCGTGATGGTGGCCACCAACAAGATCTTCATGATTATTGCCGTGCTGTTTTTCGTAGCTGCGTTTGCCATCTGGCTGGCGCCCCGCCCGAAAACACAGGTAGACACTTCCGTAGTGCACTAGGTCCCTCAGCCCTGAGGGGATCACGCCTGGACAGGTCGTTCTGTTCAGGCTTTTTTTCATTTTTCGGCCAGAGGGTTTGCTGCCAGCCGTCGGGGAGTCAACGGGCGGGAAGCGCCCTAGCCTCTCGGCATCACCAGCGCCGGTTGGTGAGGGTCGCTCAGCCGCTCGGCCAGATAGTCCACCAGCAGCCGCACCTTGGGGGAGAGGTGGCGGTTGTGGGGATAGAGGGCCCAGATCCCCTCGGCCGGCGCTCGCAGTTCGGGCAGCAGTTCGATCAGTTCGCCACGGGCCAGATGGTCGCTCACGTAGTAGTCCGGCAGCTGGATGATGCCAATCCCCTTGAGCGCCGCATCCAGCAGGGCGTGACCGCTGTTGCACTGCAGCAGGCCGCGCACCCGCACGCTGTGGGGGCGACCATCCAGAGTGAAATGCCACTCGTCACTGTTGCCCACCAGACAGGTGTGGCGGGTCAGCTCGGAGAGGCTGTTGGGCATGCCGTGGCGGGCGGTGTAAGCCGGTGAGGCGCAGACATAGGGCACCCGCTGCGCCAGCTTGCGCGCCACCAGCGTCGAATCCTTGAGGTGGCCGAGCCGCAGCGCCAGATCGTAGCCTTCGTGCACCAGATCCAGCAGCTGGTTGGTGAGGTTGAGGGTCACCTCCAGCTGGGGGAAGCGCACCATGAAGTCGTTCACCAGCGGGGCGATGCGGCTCTCGCCGTAAGAGACGGGGGCCGTGATGCGCAGGGTGCCTTGCGGCACGGCCTGATGGCGCCCCACCGCCAGCTCAGCCTCGTAGAGGTTGTCGAGCAGCTGACGGCAGTGGCGATAGTAGATCTCGCCGAGCTCGGTGAGCCGCACCTGACGGGTGGTGCGCAGCAGCAGCTTGGCCTGCAGCCGATCCTCCAGCTGCGCCACCTGACGACTCACTTGCGCCACCGACACCCCCAGCTTGCGTGCCGCCGGGGTAAAGCCCCCCTGCTCTGCCACGCTGACAAATTCACAGATCCCTTCCCAGCCGAACATTATTACCTGTGTGTAAAAGTGATTTGAGATTTGCCCTCATTATCACCAAATCGGCGGGAAACTACACTGACTGTCCGAACTCATCTCTGTTCACCCTGCTCAACAAGAAGGATGTCATTTATGGCACAGGTTCAAAGCATCAAGTGTAAGGCCGCCATCGCCTGGGGCCCGGGTCAGCCCCTTTCCATCGAAGAGATCGAGGTCATGCCGCCACAAGCGGGAGAGGTGCGGGTGCGCATCGTCGCGACCGGCGTCTGCCACACCGATGCCTTCACGCTGTCTGGTGAGGATCCGGAAGGGGTCTTCCCCTGTATTCTCGGTCACGAGGGGGGCGGCATCGTCGAATCAGTCGGCGAAGGGGTCACCAGCGTCAAAGTCGGCGATCACGTGATCCCGCTCTACACCCCCGAGTGCGGCGAGTGCAAATTCTGCAAATCCGGCAAGACCAACCTCTGCCAGAAGATCCGCGCCACTCAGGGCAAGGGGCTGATGCCGGACGGCACCACCCGCTTCTCGAAAGATGGCCAGCCCATCTATCACTACATGGGCACCTCCACCTTCAGCGAATACACGGTACTGCCGGAAATCTCCATCGCCAAGGTCGACCCGGCCGCCCCGCTGGAAGAGGTCTGCCTGCTCGGTTGCGGCGTCACCACCGGCATCGGCGCCGTGATGAACACCGCCAAGGTGAAAGAGGGTGAGAGCGTCGCCATCTTCGGGCTGGGCGGCATCGGCCTCTCCGCAGTGATCGGCGCCCGTCTGGCCAAGGCTGGTCGCATCATCGCCATCGACATCAACGAGAGCAAGTTCGAGCTGGCCCGCAAGCTGGGCGCCACCGACTGCATCAACCCGAACGATTACGACAAACCGATTCAGGAAGTGATCGTCGAGCTGACCGATGGCGGCGTCGACTTCTCCTTCGAATGCATCGGCAACGTCAAAGTAATGCGTGCGGCGCTGGAGTGCTGCCACAAGGGCTGGGGCGAGTCGGTCATCATCGGCGTGGCCGGCGCGGGTCAGGAGATCAGTACCCGTCCGTTCCAGCTGGTGACCGGCCGGGTCTGGCGCGGCAGCGCCTTCGGCGGGGTACGCGGTCGCAGCGAACTGCCGAGCTATGTGCAGCGCTACATGCAGGGTGAGTTCCGCCTCGATGACTTCATCACCCACACCATGCCCCTTGAGCAGATCAACGAGGCGTTCGATCTGATGCATGAAGGCAAGAGCATCCGCACCGTCATCCACTACTGAGCTTGATCACCCCGCCCGCCTTCGTGGGCGGGGTGCAGGAGTCCTTCGATGAATCTGGAGATTATCAGCAGCAACAAGAGCTTCGGCGGCTGGCACAAGCGCTATCGCCACCGCGCCAGTGTGCTCGGCTGCGAGATGAATTTTGCCATCTATCTGCCGCCTCAGGCCCTCACCGGCCAGAAGGTGCCGGTGCTCTACTGGCTCAGCGGCCTCACCTGCACCGATGAGAACTTCATGCAGAAGGCGGGCGCCCAGCGCATCGCCGCCGAGCTCGGCATCGCGCTGGTTGCACCGGACACCAGCCCGCGCGGCGACGGCGTAGCGGACGATCCCGGTTATGACCTCGGCATGGGGGCAGGCTTTTACGTCAATGCCAGCCAGAGCCCCTGGCAGGCTCACTACCAGATGTATGACTACGTCACCCGCGAGTTGCCTGAGGTGATAGAGACCCACTTCCCGGTCTCGACCCGACGCGCCATCAGCGGCCACTCCATGGGCGGTCACGGTGCGCTGATCGCCGCGTTGCGGGAGCCCGGTCGCTACCGCTCGGTCTCGGCGTTCAGCCCGATCTGCCACCCGAGCCGCTGCCCCTGGGGCCAGAAGGCGCTCGGGGCGTATCTCGGCAGCAATCCGCTGTTGTGGCAGGAATGGGATGCCTGCCAACTGCTGCGCCACCAGCCGGTCACGCCGCTGCCCACCCTGGTGGATGTGGGACTGGATGATCCCTTTCTCGCCGAGCAGTTGCATATCGATGCGCTGGCCGAAGTGGCCACCAGCAAGGAGTGGCCACTGGAGCTCAACCGCCACGAGGGCTATGACCACAGCTACTACTTCGTGGCGAGCTTTATCGAGGCGCACCTGCGCTTTCACGCCCGCCACCTCTGATCAAAACAGGCCCGTAACGGGCCTGTTTCAGTTGTGGTGATCGGTTGGCCTCAGCTGCCGACACGACTCACATCGCCGGAACCGGCGATCTCGCTACGCAGCCGGGGATCGCCCCAATAGCTGACCGACCCCGAGCCCGCGATGCCGACCTTGAGCAGATCCTGCGCCCGCACCTCCACATCTCCGCTGCCGGCGATATTGACCTCGACCTCCTGACCCTTGAGATTGCCCCCCTGAATATCACCCGACCCGGCAATGTTCAGCGTGAGCGCTTTGGCCGATCCCTCCCCCAGATCCAGACTGCCCGCCCCGGCAATATTGCCTTCCAACCGGTTCATCTCCAGCCCGCTGGCTGTCAGGTCACCGACCCCGGCCACCGACAGCACCAGCGAATCCCCCTTGAAGCCGCGCAACTCGCCGCTGGCAATGCCCGCCAGCGCCAATTCATGGAGCTCGGGCAGGGTAATGGTCAGCTCCAGCGGCTCGGTGGGGTCGAGCCGGTAACCCTCCTTCACCTCGATCTCCAGCTTGTCGTCCCGCTCGGTCAGCTCCAGATAGGGCAGCAGGTTCTCCTGCCCCTTGATCAGGATGCCGCGCGGCTCCCCCGCCACCAGATAGAGGGTGGCAGGCACGCCCGCCAACACCCGGGTCACCCTCTCGCCCAACGGTTGCTGGCGCTCGATCACGGCGCCAGCACCGCTGATCCGGGTTTCGTCCAGCCAGTTGCAACCACTGAGCCCAGCCACCAGCATGACAACCATCATCCACTTCATCACCACTCTCCTCGTTATCTATTGGCCATCCGGGGCCAATGGGTTTTCATGCTTTGCAAAGCGTGCGCCAAAAAATCAACTTCATGATTCAAAAGGAAATAACTATTTTCACCTGCACCAATTTCAGTATTTAGAGAGTCATTTAGACCATATGTTGGTGAAAATGGCCATCCTCGAACGGGTATGTTTATGGCTGATTGGCGGGTCGCCCTGCCGGTCACTATGCTGACAGCCCGTGGCAATTTTTGATTGCCGTACCGATCTGTTGAGCCAATAGTGGTACTTCGTGCGTACCAAGCTCTCTATTGCGGTAATGTCATTACCACTGTCTTGTCAGTCTTCACCGCCAACAAGGAGTCAGAGCGTGACCCAAGCAAGCCCTCTCTATGCCACTGCCGTCGGTCTGCCAGCACCGACTCGCACACCGTTGCTGACCGGTAACGACCCCGAGCAGAAACGGCGCGAGCTGCTTGGCTACTTCTGCCAGACCTTCGATCTCTACGACTCGCTGTTCGACTGTCTGGCCGATGAGCGGGCCTGGTTCAACAAGGCGATCCCGCTGCGCCACCCGCTCATCTTCTACTACGGCCACACCGCCGCCTTCTTTATCAACAAGCTGCTGGCGGCGCGCCTGATCGACCAGCGGCTGGATGCCCGTATCGAGGCCATGGTCGCCATCGGGGTGGACGAGATGAGCTGGGACGATCTGGACGAGACCCACTACGACTGGCCAAAAGTCACCGAGCTGCGCAGCTATCGTGCCAAAGTCCGTACTCTGGTGTGCGACTTCATCCGCCAGATGCCACTCACCCTGCCCATCGACTGGCAGAGCCCGGCCTGGGTGATCCTGATGGGGATAGAGCACGAGCGCATCCACCTCGAGACCTCCAGCGTGCTGATCCGCCAGTTGCCGCTCGCCTGGGTGCGGCCGCAACCTTATTGGCCCGCCTGCACCGAAGCGCGCCACCGCATTGAGCAGGTGCCAACCAACAGCCTGCTACCGGTGGCTGGCGGCAAGGTGCGCCTTGGCAAGCAGGACGCCACCTACGGCTGGGACAACGAATATGGCGAGCGCCATATCGAGCTGGCCCCGTTTCAGGCCAGCCGCATGCTGGTGAACAATGCCGAGTACCTCGCCTTCGTACAGGCGGGCGGCTACGGCCAGCAGCAGTGGTGGAATGAGGAGGGATGGAGCTGGTGTCAGTATGCCAAGGCGCAGATGCCCACCTTCTGGGTCGGCGACCCCGCCGAACCCGGGCAATTGCAGCTGCGGCTGATGACCGAACAGGTTGCCATGCCCTGGGACTGGCCGGTCGAGGTGAACCAGCTGGAGGCGGCCGCCTTCTGCCGCTGGAAGGCGGCCCAGACCGGACTCCCTATCCAGCTGCCGAGCGAGGCAGAATGGCAGCTGCTGCGCGAACAGGTACCCGGCGATCAGCCGGACTGGACGGAGGCCCCCGGCAATATCAATCTGGCCCGCTTCGCGTCGTCCTGCCCGGTGGATGCCTGCCCGCAAGGGGCGTTCTTCGATCTGGTGGGCAATGTCTGGCAGTGGACCAGCACCGCCATCGATGGCTTCGACGGTTTTAAAATCCACCCGCTCTACGACGACTTCTCCACCCCCACCTTTGATGGCAAGCACACCCTGATCAAGGGCGGCAGCTGGATCAGTACCGGCAACGAAGCGCTCAAATCATCCCGTTACGCCTTCCGGCGTCACTTCTTCCAGCATGCGGGTTTCCGCTATCTGGTCTCCCGTTATCAGGAACCCGTTATCGTGAATCCCTATGAAACCGACACGCTCGTCGCTCAGTACCTCGACTTCCAGTACGGCCCGAGCCACTTCGGGGTGGCCAACTACGCCAAGACGCTTGCTGACCTTGCTGGCGAGCTGTGCAGCAACCACCAGCGGGCGCTGGATATTGGCTGCGCCACCGGCCGCGCCAGCTTCGAGCTGGCCCGCCACTTCCAGCATGTGGACGGGGTGGACTACTCGGCCCGCTTCATCGATGTGGCGCTGGCCCTCGCCAGCCAGGACAGTTTCCGCTACGCCATTCCGCTGGAGGGTGAACTGGTGGAGTATTGCGAGGCACGCCTGTCGAGCCACGGACTGGGGGCGAGTCAGGCTGAGCGCATCCACTTCAGTCAGGGGGATGCCTGCAACCTCAAGCCCAAATATGACCACTACGATCTGGTGCTCGCCTCCAATCTGATCGACCGGCTGCGGGAGCCCGCCCGTTTCCTGCGGGATATCGCTCCCCGGCTGCGCAGCGGTGGCCTGCTGGTGCTCACCAGCCCCTACACCTGGCTGGCGGAATATACCCCGCCCGCCAACTGGCTCGGCGGCATTCGCGAAAACGGCGAGGCGCTCACCACCTATCAGGCGCTGCAACGGCTGCTGGCGGCGGAGTTCGAGGAGCACTGCCCGCCGCGGGATGTGCCTTTCGTCATCCGCGAGACCGCCCGCAAATACCAGCACACGGTGGCGCAGCTGACCGTCTGGCGCAAACGCTAGTACGCCAGTCGGCATGCAGATGAGAAGAGGGAGGCCAACAGCCTCCCTCTTGTTATGACAATGCAAACGGCGCGATGATCAATGCCCCTGCTCGTGATAGCGGCGGGCCAGCACGGCGCACACCATCAGCTGGATCTGGTGGAAGATCATCAGTGGCAGCACCATGACGCCGACGCTGGCGGCGGGGAACATGACGTTGGCCATCGGCACCCCGTTGGCGAGGCTCTTCTTCGAGCCGCAGAAGACGATGGTGATCTCGTCCGCCTTGTTGAAGCCGAGGCGGCGGCTGATCCAGACGTTCCAGCAGAGCACCAGCGCCAGCAAGACGCAGCTCAGCAGCACGATGCTGGCCAGATCGTACCAACCTACTTGACGCCAGATCCCCTGCACCACCGCCTCGCTGAAGGCGACGTAGACCACCAGCAGGATGGAGCTCTGATCCAGCTTGCCGATCATCGGCCGGTGGCTGTCGACCCAGCGGCCGATGATCGGCCGCGACAGATGACCCACCACAAACGGCAGCATCAGCTGCACCATGATGGCCTGAATGGAGTGCCAGGTATCGACCCCCTCCCCCTGCACGTGGATCATCATCCCCACCAGCACCGGCGAGAGGAAGATGCCGAGGATGCTGGAGGCCGAGGCGCTGCACACCGCCGCCGACACATTGCCCCCCGCCATAGAGGTGAAGGCGATGGCTGACTGCACTGTGGCAGGCAAAGCACAGAGATAGAGGAAGCCGAGGTAGATGGCCGGACTCAGCCAGCTGGGCACCAGCGGCGTAAGCAGCAGCCCGAGCAGCGGGAACAGCACGAAGGTGCTGAGCATCACCACCAGATGGAGCCGCCAGTGGCCGAGGCCCGCCAGCAGGTTCTGGCGCGACAGCTTGGCGCCATGCATGAAAAAGAGCAGCGCCACCGCCAGCTTGGTCAGCAGACCGAACCAGACGGCCACCTGCCCCTCGCAGGGAAAGAGGGAGGCCAGGGTGACCACCGCAATCAGCACAACAGTAAAGGGATCCAGACGCACAAGGGGTCTCCATCAGAGCGCATCCTGCCTTCTTGGCAAAAGGTCAGGATCGGGAAGGACAAGAAACACAACAGGAGGTGTCTGGCACCTCCCGTTGAAACGAACCCCCAGCTTACCCCGATATCGAAGCGGCGCAACGTTGAGTGGCGGTTAATTGTTCATCAATGCTTAACGCCTTTGCTTTGTCGAATAGCGGAAGTTGACGACCCGCGGCCAGATAGCGCCAAACCGGCGATAAATGGATAAAAAAACGGGCGACCTGGGCCGCCCGTCTCGTTTTTTCGCTCCGCCGATCAGCGCTGGCTGGCCAGCGTGCCGTTGCCGCTTTTCTTCTCATTGCCACCGGCTTTGCGGGCCTGCCGCTTCTCGAAGCGGGAGATCCACCAGTAGGCCAGCGCCGAGAAGACCGCGGTCATAAAGACGTTGATGAAGAAGGCGCGCACCAGATCCACCCCGCTCGGGAAGGCGGAGGCGATCATGCTCACCACGAAGATGGCGATCAGCACCGACACCACGCCCATGCCGAACTTGCGCGATCCCATGCGGAAGTCGCGGGGGGTGTCGTCATGTTTCCAGCGGAACACGAAGTAGGCAACCATGATGAAGATCGGCGGCAGCATGGCAGTACCGGCGGTCAGGTTGATGGCGGTATTCATCATCTGCTGTACCGACTCGGAACCGAAACCGTTGACCACCAGCATCACAAACACGAAGACAAACTGCCACCAGGCGGCACGCACCGGCACCCCGTGCTTGTTGAGGCGGGTGGTCTTGTCGCCGTAGACACCCTGCGGGATCTCGGAGAAGTGGATCTTCACCGGCGCCGAGGTCCACATCATCATGGAGCCGAACATGGCGATGAACAGCACGATACCGACCGCGCGACCCACCAGGGTCTCGGAGAGCCCGAAGTACTGCGCCATGCCGGTGAAGATCTCCACCATGCCACCGGCATAGGTGAGGCTCTCGCGCGGCACGAACACGTTCACCAGCAGGGAACCCAGCGCATACATGGCACCGATGACGATACCGGCGGTGATGATCACCTTGATAAAGGACTTCTGGCCGCCCTTCACGTCATTGAGATAGGCAGCCGCGGTTTCGGCACCGCCCGCCGCCTGGAAGATCCAGCACATGATGCCGAGGGTCGCCCAGTTGACGGTGGGGGTCATGGCCTCCAGCGTGATCGGCTGGGCCGCCACATGGTCACCACCGAGCGCCATCAGGGCACCCAGCACATAGATGGCAAACAGGGCAAACACGCCATAGGCCACCAGTTCGGCAATCTTGCCGAGCCAGCTCGCCCCCTTGGTGGAAATATGGGTCGCCGCCGCGAACAGCACGATGGAGATGATCGAGGTGACGGTCGGCGAGAAGCTGTACTCATAGCCCAGCATGGCGTAAGAGGCGTAGGCGATGACATTGGGCAGCAATGAGACGAACCAGAACAGGTTCACAAACCAGTAGAGGAAGGAGCCCAGATAGGCCATCCGGGTGCCGAGCGGTTTTTTCAGCCAGTCGTACATCCCCGACTCGGAATCTTTGTTGGCCGAAACGAACTCGGCAATGATGAAGACGAATGGCACGAAGTAGACCAAAGTCGCCAGCAGGAAAATGGGGGCGGAGCTGAGCCCCAGCTCGATGTTGTTGTTGACGATATTGCGCACGTTGAACACGGCGGCAAAGGTCATCGACAACAGGGCAAATTTGCCGATGGTGCCGCGTACTGATTCAGACATGGTGTCCTCCGGTAGATTCACGCCCCTTCGTACGGGGCGCTATGACTCTGAATGTGTTCGGCGCCTGCCAGCTGGCCGCGCCGTTTACTCTCTTGTTATGGTCAGAGGGGCAGCTCATGGCGCCCCTTCACACACCGACGCAGCCCTGCTGCCCCGGCGTTCAATCCGTGGTTCAGACGATCGGGGTGCCCGGCGCCATCGGCACCTGCGGCTGTAACAGCACGCTCTGGCTCTCGTCCGAGGTCTCGGCGCAGAGCAACATGCACTCGGATCGCTCGCCGCGCATCTTGGTCGGCTTGAGGTTGGTCAGCACCACCACTTCGCTGCCCATCAGCTCCGCTTCGCTGTAGTAGGGCACCAGACTGGTGACGGTCTGCAGTGGCCGCTCGCCACCCACGTCGATCTGGACGATGTAGAGTTTGTCAGCCCCGGGGTGGCGCACCACCTCCAGCACCTTGCCCACCTTCATCTCGACCCGTTTGAATTCGGCAAACTCGATCGTCTCGCTCATTCCTTTCTCCTTGTGTTCGGTTCTTGTGCTCAATGGTGCAACGGGTAACGGGTGGCCGCAGCCACCCGGTTGATCTCTCCTGGCCACGGGGGCCGGTCTGGTCAGGGTTATCGTCAGGATGCCCGGACGGAAATCTGGCTGGTCGGCTGGGCCTCTTTCACCCGCGCGTCAGCACTCAGGGAGGCTTCGTAGCGGTTGTACTTCCACCAGGCGAAGCCGAGGAAAATCACGATCCCGCCAACGTTGTAGAAGATGATGGTCATGATGTCGGCGCCAGTCGGGAAGGTGGAGGCGAGGAAGCCCACCGAGAAGATGGCGATCAGCACCGAGACCACGGCGATGCCGGTGGTGCGCGAGCCCATCTTGAAATCCCGTGGCAGGTGGTCGAGCTTCAGGCGCAGATTGAGGTAGGCCAGCATGATGAACAGCGGCGGCAGCATGGAGGCGGCAGCGGTCATGTTGATGACGGTGTTCATCAGATCCTGCGCGGTGTTGGAACCCAGGGTCGGGATCACCATCAGCGGCAGCACGATGAGGTACTGGATCCAGGCTGCACGGGCGGGCACGCCGTTCTCGTTCAGCTCGACGGTCTTCTTGCCGAAGATGCCGGCCGGAATTTCGGAGAAGAAGATCTTCACCGGAGTCGCCGTCCACATCAGCAGGGAGCCGAACATGGCGGTGAAGGAGACCAGACCGACGAAGCGGTTCATCAGCACGGTGGGCAGACCGAAATGGGCCGCCAGCCCCTCGAACACCTGCACCGAGCCACCGGTAAATTTCAGGGTGTCGCTATGGACAAACACGTTGATCAGCAGGGAGGCGATGGAGTAGAGCACACCAATGAAGAGCCCGGCGACGATGATCACTTTCACGAAGGATTTGGAGCCGCCTTTCACGTCATTGACGTAGACCGCCACCGACTCGGCGCCACCGGCTGCCATGAAGATCCAGGTCGTAATACCCAGGAAGGCCCAGCTGAAATCGGGGACCATGGCCTCTACCGTGATGGGGTCAGCCGGTTGTACACCACCGACTAACGCCACACCTGCCAGCAGAATGTAGGAGAGGGTCAGCAGCAGCATCAGGGACGAGGTCACCGAGGTGATGGGGCCCAGCAGCTTGGCGCCATTGGTGGAGACATAGGTGGCAAAGGCAAACAGCACCATGCTTAAGAAAGTGGTCGCCAGCGGGGTGAAAATGTATTCGTAGCCGAGGAAGGCATAGGAGGCGTAGGCGATGACCCGCGGCAGCAAGGAGGTGAAGAAGAACAGGTTCACGAACCAGTAGGTGTAGGCGGAGATAAAGGCCCAGCGACCGCCGAGGGAGCTCTTCACCCAGGCATACACCCCCGCTTCGGAGTTTTTGTTCAGTGACACAAATTCCGCAATGATCAGGCAGAACGGAATGAAGTAAAAAATGGTGGCCAGAAAGAACATCGGGGCCGGGGCCGAGGCCAGACCGATCTCGATGTTGTTGTTGATGACGTTGTTGAAGCTGAATACCGCCGCGAAGGTGAGCGACAGCAGACCAAACTTGCCTATCGTATTGCGTTTGGAATCAGACATGGTGCATCTCCAGACCTGTAGTTATTTCCGCGAAAGGGCGGGGCATGAGTTGTAGGGTGAGCCCCGTCCTTCCGGCTTTTATCAGTGCAAAAACAGCGGCTTGTTATTTGTTTTTGAAGTAGCCGCCTTCGACGGTGACCTTGATGATCAGCTTGCGCACCGGCCCGTCGCCGACGAACCGATAAGCCTCGTCGTTCTCGAAGATCACCACCTGACCTTTGCCGACTTTCTGGCGCTCACGCACCTCACCGGCCAGCCACTCGCGATCCGTGGTGTCGTCATAGGGCTGCTCGACGCCCAGCTCGCGCTTGGCAGCCCACTCCACCGTCTCTTCCCCTTCCAGGTAGTAGTGAACGTCGAAGTAGCGGCGTTGCCCCTCGAACAGGGAGGTGGCCGGGCTGGCCCCCTCCTGCAAGCGGTAGGTGAGGGAGTCACCGATGGAGTGGCAGATGCCGGGCTTCAGGTTGGCCAGGTTGTTGATGGCCTCCACGCAGCGGCCCCACTTCTTGCCCTCCCGGTAGATGTTTTTGAACAGGGTCAGGTTGTCCAGGGTGATCATGCGAGGTTCCTCCCGCCGTTGATGGTGAGATCGAGCCCGGCCAGCGCAGCCGGATTGAGGTTGCCGCGAGCGATGGGCAGCAGGGTCAGGCCGAAGCTGAACGGCTCGAAGCGCACCCGCCAGGAGTCCAGCACCTCGGAACCCCAGGAGTTGGAGCCCAGCCCCAGCACCTTGTGATCCAGATTGAGGGTGAGATAACCGCTCGGCTCCAGCTCGTTGATGTGCTGCGCCGCATGGATATGCTCCCAGCTGTAGGGCCAGACGCTCAGGTTGATGGGGGCATCGGGCCGCACGTAGAGACCGGCGCCGTGGCGGTTGGTCAGGGTCGCCCAGCGCACCTGCTGGCGGTTGCCGTTGTCCTGCGGGAAGGGGTAGTGCTCCCACATCTCGCCCACCGTACTGTTGAAGCGGTCGATCCAGTTGCTCTGGCGGCTGTCCTGATAGTTTTCACCCGGTCCCATGCCGTAGTAGTGCACCCGGTCGAGATCCTGACGAATACCCAGCTCGAAGCCGATCTTGGGAATGATGTCGTCATAGCCGCCGTAGGGCTGACCGGACAGTGCCACGTGCAGCTGGCCATTCGGGCTCAGGGTGTAGACGTAGCGGCAACGCATGCCGAAGTCGAACACCGGCGGCGCGATCAGGCTCTCGACCGTCACCTCGACCGCGCCACCCAGCTGACGCCAGCTCAGAGTGCGGAAGTGCTCCTGCATGATCTGCAGGTGGTTCGGGTGCCACAGGCTCTCGTACTCCTGCTTGTGGTTGTCGATCATCGGCTTGAAGAAGGTGAGGCGCGGCGAGCGCTCAATCAGCTCGATACCATCCTGCTGCCAGCTCACCAGCTTGCCGTCCAGACGCGAGAAGCGCAGGGCGAAGCCGCTGCCGCTCAAGGTCAGCGCGAGCCGCTCGTCGGCAATCTGCAATGCGGTGGCGTTGGGATTGGCAAAGGGCTGCAGCTGGCGAGTCGACTCTTTCAGCTGGAACTGGTACTGGCCCAGCTCGTGCTCCGCCGCGCTATAGCGGGTAGCGGTAGCCTTGATGACCCGCAGCTGGAGGAAGGTTTCCCGCCCATCGAGGGATGGCAGCTCGAGTTGCAGCTCGGTGATGGCACCGGGAGCCACCCCTTCCAGCCGGATTTGCTGGCTGGCCAGCAGTTCGCCCTCGGCCTTCACTTCGACCAGCAGGCGGATGTCGTCGAGAGTGGAGAACCAGTAGCGGTTTTCCACCGCCAGCTTGCCGCTGGTCAGATCCAGCGCCCGCACCTTGACCGGGCAGATCACCTGCTTGTATTCGCGCAGGCCCGGCCCAGGGGTCTGATCCGGATAGATGAGGCCATCCATGCAGAAGTTGTAGTTGTTGGGGTAGTCACCATAGTCGCCGCCGTACTTGTAGACGGCGCGCCCCTGCTCGTCCTGATCCAGAATGCCGTGATCGCACCACTCCCAGATGTAATGACCCTGAATGTGGGGATGGCGGTCGAACACCTGCTGGTATTCGCTAAGGCCACCCGGACCGTTGCCCATGGCGTGGGCGTATTCACAGATAATGCGCGGCTTCTCCATCGGGAACTCGCCGAAGCAGTTCATCTGGGAGACGCGCGAATACATGGTGCTCACCACATCCACCACCTCGGCATCGCGATCCTCTTCGTAGTGCACCAGCCGGGTCGGGTCGATCGCCTTGCAGCGCTGGTACATGGCTCTGATGTTGCAGCCGTAGCCGGACTCGTTGCCGAGCGACCAGATGATGATGGAGGGGTGGTTCTTCTGGGCGTGCACGTGGCGCTCGATGCGATCCACGAACACCGGCTCCCAGAAGGGGTCATTGGTGATGCGGCTGAGATCGCCGACGTTGGCAAAGCCGTGGGTCTCCACGTCGGTCTCCGCCATCACGAACAGACCGTACTGGTCACACAGCTCGTAGAAACGCGGGTCATTCGGGTAGTGGGCAGTGCGCACCGAGTTGAGGTTGTGCTGCTTCATCAGCACGATGTCCCGTTCAACACGGTCCATACCGACCGCGCGGCTCTTGAGGTGGTCGTTGTCGTGACGGTTCACCCCGTGCAGCTTGAGGTAGTGGCCGTTGACGTAGAAGAGACCATCCTTGACCTTGATTTCACGCACCCCGACCCGCTGCGGGATCACCTCCAGCAGCTCGCCCTGACCGCTGTAGAGGGAGAGTTGCAGCTGATAGAGGTAGGGGTCTTCGGCGCTCCACAGATGGGGGTTGGCCAGATCCAGCGTGAAGCGGCAATCACACTTGCCGTCGATGGCGAGATGGTCGAGCGAGCCGCTGGCGATCTCGTTGCCCTGATCCAGCAGCGACCAGACCAGACGGTGATCACGGGCAGCCGCACCCAGATTTTCCAGCTGGATATCGCAGCTCAGGGTAGCGCTTTGATTATCATCGGCCAGCGCGGTGCGGATGAAGAAGTCCTGCACATGGGCGGCCGGTTTGCCCACCAGATAGACATCGCGGAAGATCCCCGCCATCCACCACATGTCCTGATCTTCGATATAGGTGGAGTCGGCCCACTGCATCACCCGCACCGACAGCAGGTTCTCACCAATCTTGGCGTAAGCGCTGATATCGAACTCGGCAGTGAGGCGACTGCCCTTGCTGAAGCCGACGTAGTGGCCGTTCACATAGACCTCGAAGTAGGTCTCGACCCCGTCAAACTTGATGATCACCTGCTCGCCATCCCAGGCCGGGCTCAGCGTGAAGCTGCGCTGATAAGCGCCGGTGGGGTTGTTGGTCGGCACGAAGGGTACGTCGATGGGGAAGGGAAAACCTTCGTCGGTGTACTGCAGATTGCCATGCCCTTCCATCTGCCACATGTTGGGCACAGTGATCTGGCCCCACTCGCTCATAGGGCTGTGATAGAAGGCCTCCGGCACCTGCAGAGGGTGGTCGAAGTAGTGGAACTGCCACTGACCGCTAAGGCCCAGAAAACGGCGGCTCAGCTCGCGCTGCATGGTGGCCGCCAGCGCGTGGTCGGCATAAGAGAAGAAGTAGGCACGCGGAGCCAGCCTGTTTTCACCAACGAATTGGACGTTTTCCCAGTTATTCACATGTCCTCCCGGAACAAGGCAACTTTGACTGGGTAAACTTTAGATAAACATTTACTAAATATCAGTTTTGGATCGGTAAAGTTTTAACCTGATCACAATGGCTGGATGGTTTTGTGAGCGAGATCTGAATCGGAGGATAAAAGGGGATAAAGCAGGCAGTGATGGCATGGATGTTGATAAATGCAGGCAAAAAATGGCTAAAACCACCGTAAAACAATGCATTATGAATTTATCAGGAGAAATAAGGGAGAGGATGATAAAGGGATGAGGCCGCGCCACCGCAAGATGACGCGACTAAAACAGAATTTATTTTACTAAAATCAACGAGTGGTGCCACGCAGGGTCAGGCGACTCGGCACCAGTACCCGAAGGGGAATATCACGCTCGTCACGCAGCCGTTCGACCAGCAGATTAACCCCTTGGGAGCCCATCAACTCGGAGTGGATCCGCACCGTGGAGAGCGGCGGAAAGGTGAACTTGGCGGTCGGAATATCGTTGACGCTAATCAGCTCAATCTGCTGGGGAATCGACAATCCCCTCTCGTGGATGGCCCGCAGCACCCCAATGGCGATAGAGTCGGAGGCAACGAACAGCGCCCTGGGCCAATCCCCTGCCAGCATCTCTTTTGCCAGCCGGTAGCCGGAGGCACTGGAGAAGTCGCCGCGATAGAGATCGCTCTCCTGCACCACCCCCAGTCGCTGGCCATAATCTTTGAAGGCCAGCTCACGCAGATCCGGATTCTCATCCTGCCCACCGATATAGCCGATGCGCTGGTGCCCCTGAGCGATAAAGTAATCCACCACTTGCTGACTGATCAGGGCGAGATCCACGTCGACCGAGTCAAACTCCTCCATGGCCCGGGAATCGACAAAGACCAGCATGCTGGAGCAGGTGCGTAGCTGCGCCAGACGCTCGGCCGAGAGGCTCCCCACCACCAGGATACCGTCCACGGCGGTCAGCTCGCGTCCCTCACCACAGTTGTAGAGGTGGGTCAGTTCGATGTTGAGACGGGCACTCTGGGTCTCGATGCCATAACGGATGGCGAGATAGTAGGGATCGTTAACCTCGGTACTCTGCGGGTAGGAGTAGACCACCAGAAAGTGCAGCTTGCTCTTGTGAACCCCCTTGCGGGCGCTGCTGGTCTTGTACTCCAGCCGTTCGGCAATCTCGAAGATCCGCTGCTTGGTCTCTTCCTTGACGCTCAGGCTGGGATCCTCGTTCAGTACCCGGGATACCGTGGCGAGCGACACCCCCGCCTCCTGTGCAATTTCCTTCAACGTAGCCATCAATACCTCGCTGGCAGCATCACGTGTTAATCGGTAACGGCTAAAGAGTAACGGGCAATCCCTTGATAGCCCAGCATTTTTACTAAAATGCTGGCAGCAGGGCCGATTTTTGAAACGCAGAAATGCAAAAAGGCCTCCCGAATGGGAGGCCTCTTCTAAATAGGTGCCTGACAGTGTCCTACTCTCGCATGGCGAATGCCACACTACCATCGGCGCTACCGCGTTTCACTTCTGAGTTCGGCATGGGATCAGGTGGTTCCACGGCGCTATTGCCGTCAGGCAAAAGCTTTACTACTTCAATAATGGTGCTGATACCCAGAGTCGAACTGGGGACCTCATCCTTACCAAGGATGCGCTCTACCAACTGAGCCATATCAGCACACTAACCGGTAAAGACCGCACTGTGTGCGCTATCTAAATCTTTTGTCCAACACAACCTGACGTTGTATCGCGACCAACCACATCGCTGTGATTGCTTAATTAAAGCCTGGCAGTGTCCTACTCTCGCATGGCGAATGCCACACTACCATCGGCGCTACCGCGTTTCACTTCTGAGTTCGGCATGGGATCAGGTGGTTCCACGGCGCTATGGCCGCCAGGCAAATTCTTCAATCTTGGAAAGCTGACGTGAATAACGAGTTTCCTATTGGCTTGTCGCTATCACTGAATTTGAGTAGTTCGTTCATTCGCTACAAGGCCCAGAACACTTCTTGGGTGTTGTATGGTTAAGCCTCACGGGTAATTAGTATGGGTTAGCTCAACACG